>JBDNDH010000145.1:0-4621 GCA_046719235.1 Thermodesulfovibrionales bacterium | reverse complement strand
TCTATCACAACAGGAAGTTACATGTCGTTTTAGCGGATATGGTCTATTGGTTTACGATTGGTCTGGCATGGATATTAATCATTTTTTATGTGGTTCTGGATTTACAACAATCAGTGATCATGTCTGTTTATCTCAAGAGCTTTATGAATGGTATCTTCTATAGTCTCTTGGGGTCTATGTTAAACAATGCCTTAAGATCGCTTGAATACGCGATGGGTAGGAAGGAAAGTTCTCTAACGATTAGGTCTGTCATCTTTGAGATAATACTTATATCTATCATCATACCATCTGTACTTTATCTCTTTATTTACTCCAAAGAATATTTAAGACATATGGAAACGGATATAAAGCAAAGGTTGATATCCGGGGCAAAGATTGTAACTTTTTATCTGAATAAAGGGTATAATGCATCCATTTCTGACCAACTGAGATTGATAGAGGAGACTAAAGACATCAAAATAGCAATTGTGGACAAGGATGGTGGACTAATCAACCGAGATTTAGCCCAAAGAGACATCTGGCTTGGGCACATAAAGCGTGGCACGATTATCAATAAGGGAGAAGGTGTCCTTTTTTGGATGCCAGAGGATAGAGTGCCCGCCCTGATAGCCTTTGATGCGTCTGTTTATTTTATAGAGTTAAGGGATCTGCCCAAGGTTCAGGGCAGTATCTTTTTGATGGTCTATATGAGGGATTACTTGAAACGGCAAGCCTATATTGTCTCCTCATTTATGACTATCGCTCTGGGTGTTATGCTTCTATTTTCTGTTATAGCCTACCTCACCACATCTGGTCTCTTGATAAAACCGTTACTATTAATAGTTCAGACAGGGCAGTCTATCTCTGATAAGATTGCCAAGGGTGAAGACATATACCTACCAAAATTCTTCATCTTTGAATTTGATTACATATCCCATGTGATGAAAAGGGTTTTTTATGATCTTAAAAATCTCTTTCAAGAACTCCACACACACAGACAACAACTTCAATACCTGATTGATGAAAAGACAAGGCAGCTCAATGAAACCATAGAGTTATATAAAAACGTCACAGAGAATGTAAATGACATAGTCTATAAACTCTCCGTCAGGCCACACTTGTCTCTTCAATACATTAACTCCGCTGTGATGACTATACTTGGCTATAGCCCAAATGAGCTTATAAATAATGGTAAGATATTGCTTACCATTATACACCCTGAAGACCGAAGGAGGTTTAAGGAGTCTCTTAAAATATCGGATAGATACAACATAACCACTCTAAGATGGATTTCAAAGAGCGGTGAAGTCGTCTATCTTGAGCACAAAAACACTTACATCTTCAATACCAACGCAAATCTCATTGCGGTGGATGGCGTAGCGAGGGATATTACAGAGAGGAGGAGGCTTGCTGAACTCTTCAGGGAGAGTGCCCAGCGATTTAGGGTGCTATTTGAACGTTCACCATATGCAATCTTCATCGTAGAAAGGACATCTGGTCAGATATTAGATGCAAATTCACAGGCAGAGAGACTTACCAAGACGGGCAAGATCCATCTCATAGGCAGAAACCTGCCATCTTTTATATATTTATCTACCAGGCAAACATTTATGGATATCGTTAATTCTTCTCCCGCAGGGAATGGCATAAAAGAAGATTTTCAGATAATTACTGCAGACGGCAAGATGGTGCCTGTAGCGGTGGAGACAAGTATTATTGAGATTGAAGGCAAGGAGGCATTAAGTGTTGTATGCAGAGATATCAGTGAGAGAAAAAGGCATGAGCAAGAGATGAAGAATGCCCTTCAAGAAAAGGAGATGCTTATAAGGGAGATACATCACAGGGTCAAGAACAATATGCAGGTCATCCTGAGCCTCATCAACATACAGTTGTCTTTGATTAATAACCAGCAGGTGAGGTCTATTCTCACTGACTTAGATTCCCGCATAAGGTCAATGGCAATAGTCCATGAGACACTCTATCAGTCACAGGAACTATCGCTTATAGACCTAAGGGAATACACAAACAAACTCGTCCAATCACTAAACAATTCTTATGCAAGGCCCAATATCAAGGTAGTGGTCTCTTGTGATAGTATAACAATACCATTTGAACAGGCGATAAAGATAGGATTAATACTCAATGAGACGGTTTCAAATGCCATGAAACACGCATTCAACGACAGGGATGGTGGCTTGATAGATATAGGAGTCTTTATGATAGATGACAGGAGGTTGAGGATTGTTGTGTCGGATAATGGCGTTGGCATAACTGACGATGTCCTAAACAGGAAATCCACATCCTTAGGTTTTCAGATGATAGGCCTCATGACAAAGCAGATGGATGGCATAATCAACATCAAATCAAATAATGGGACGGAGATATCAATAGATTTAAAAAGGGGTGACCTATGAAAAAGAGGATAATGATAGTAGAAGATGAGCCTATAACTGCACTTGCTATAAAAAATAACCTTGAGTCTCATGATTTTGAGGTTATAGCTATAGAGTCATCAGGTAGGGGTGCCATCGACACGGCCATCAGGCTAAAGCCCGACCTTATAATCATGGACATTACACTTTCTGATGATATAGATGGCATTGAGGCGATAAAAGAGATTACAAAACACCTAAACATACCTTTTCTATATCTCACTGCGCACCATGATGAGATGACAGTAAGCAGGGCTAAGGAGACTGTTCCGTATGGGTATCTGTCTAAACCTATTGACATGAGGATTTTGAAGAATACTATTGACTTTACACTAATAAGGCATGAAAAGATCTTGCTTGAGGAAAACCTACAGAGGTTATCCTTTGTGGTTGAAAATGGACCATCGATGGTAGTTATGACCGATACAGAAGGCAGTATCGTATATGTAAATAAGAGTTTTACTGAGATCACAGGATATACACCAGAGGAGGTCATTGGCAAAAATCCACGAATCCTTAAGTCAGGTTTGACACCAATGGCTACATACCAAGAACTTTGGCAGACGATATTGGGTGGTGACTTGTGGAAGGGCGAGTTTTGTAACAAGAGGAAGTCAGGCGACCTGTATTGGGAATCAGCCACCATCTCTCCCCTTTATGATATACAAGGGAAGATGACGCATTTCGTTGCCATAAAAGAGGACATAACAGACACAAAGATCAAACAATTAGAGATAGAGAAAAGGTCAAGGATACTGGAGTTTTTCTACGCTATCAGTAGTGCCTTTATACGAGAAGAGTCCCTTGAGGATTCGCTTAAGAGGTGCTCGGATGCTATGTGTGATCATCTCTCTGGAGTGATCTCAAGGATATGGCTTGTAGATAAAAGTGGAGAGCCTATCTTGGCATCACAGTCTTGTAGAGGGATACAATAGACAGATTGTGATAATTTGCCTATAGGCAGAAAAAAAGTCATTGAGATAATCAAGACAAAGGAATTATATGTCACAAATGATGTGCCATCAGACGAGGGGATTCAAAACAGGGAATTTGCACACCAATACGGTTGTAGGTCATACATAGGGTATCCAATAATGATAAATGAAGAGGTTATTGGGGTCTTTTCAATGTTTTCAAGTCAGCCGTTTGATCAACTTACAATTGATTCCCTGAAGTCAACTGCAGATACCGTTGCTATCGGTATAAGGAGAAAACAGATAGAAAGGGAGTTAAAGGACAAAAACAGGATGCTTGAGGAGATAAACGAGGATCTCCTCCAGGCAGTTCAGAGGGAGACAAGGCTCAGAGAGGAAAAGGAAAGTATGCTTCTACAACAGTCTAAGATGGCGTCAATGGGTGAGATGCTGGGACTAATAGCGCATCAATGGAGACAGCCATTAAACGCAATCGCCCTTTTGACTCAAGGACTTGAGGACTTAAGGGTTGATACCGTAGAGGAAGAGACCTTTCTAAAAGAGACTATACAAAATATGATGATGCAGGTTGACTTTATGTCAAAGACGATTAATGACTTCAGAGAGTTTCTCAAACCAAACAAGGATATAGTCTCTTTTATGCCTTGTAGGTCTGTAAGGGATGTCGTAAATATGATACAGGGGCAGCTCAAGATTAATAACATTATGGTCACCATAGAATGCGATGAAGGGATATTGCTACAGGGGATACCCAATGAGTTTATGCATGTAATCTTAAATATAATGAACAATTCAAGGGATGCCATCGTTGAAAGAAGGCAAAAGGGCAGTCTTGCAAAGACTGAAGAGGGTATTATAGGGATAAGGGTATACAGGGACAATGAGAAGGACAAGGCGGTCATAGAGATAAGTGATAACGGTGGAGGGATTCCGATAGAGGTATTAGACCGTGTGTTTGACCCCTATTACACCACAAAGTCTGGCAAGGATGGGACTGGTTTGGGATTATATATGGTAAAGACGATAGTAGAAAAAAACTTTAATGGTAGTATCAGTATTCAAAACATAGATAATGGTCTAAAGGTTACGATATATTTGTAACCAAAAACAATAAAGTGATTTTTTATCAACCCAAAAAATGCAATTGATAGATAATATATCGGACATAGATGCCTTCAAAGCCTTTGAACTGCAACAAGGATTATCTAATGTAGCGCCCCTAATTGGTAGTTATAAAAATGTGCATTAAGAAATTAGGGCGCTACATGCTCAAAG
>JBDNDH010000144.1:0-4626 GCA_046719235.1 Thermodesulfovibrionales bacterium | reverse complement strand
TGATATTTTTTTTGACTTTAATACATCAGAGATAGCCTGATCACTTAGCGGTTTTGAGGGGTCTTCAGCATCTATAATCTCCTTTATCAAAGCCTTTACAACTGTTGAAGATACAACACCGTCTTCACCACTTAGTGAGTTGCTGAAAAAATACCTAAAAGGAAATACCCCATGACTACATGCGATATACTTGTTTGATGTAACCCTACTTACTGTGCTTTCATGAAGGTTCACAGCCTCCGATACATCCCTAAGGTTGAGGGGTTTTATGTGCTGTGGTCCATAGTCAAAAAAATCCCTTTGAAATTGTAAGATGCTTTCGGTCACTTTATATATTGTCCTATTCCTCTGGTCGAGACTTTTTGTAATATCCAGAGCCCTTCTCATCTTCTCCTTGAGGAACTCCCTCTCTTCTTTTGATAACATCTCCTTGTTTGACAGTAACCTTTTGTAATGTTTATTTATTGTCAACCTTGGGATCCCTTCATCGTTAAGGATTATTCTATATTGGTCGCCATCCTTCTTGATATAAACATCTGGGGTTATATATTCAGTTTCAACAGTTGAAAATTGTCTTCCCGGTTTTGGCTCTAATCCTTCAATAATCTTGACTGCCTCAACAACCTCTTGCATTGATACATTGTGCATCTTTGCTATATTTTGATACTTCTTCTTTTCCAAATCTTCAAGGTTATCGGTAATTATTTTTTGAACAAGTGTATTATTTAGATTCAAAAACTCAACCTGCAGCAAAAGACATTCTTTGAGATTCCTTGCACCTACCCCAATGGGATCAAAACCCTGAACTAATCTTATAGCCTTTTCTACCTCATCAGGAGATACCTTCATTATCTGTGCAATCTCCTCATTTGAAACCCTAAGATAACCATCATCATCAAGATTACCAATGACAGCTTGAGCAATCTTCTTTGTGTTTTCATCAGCACGACAAAGCCTTAACTGCCATAGGAGATATTCACTCAGGTCTTGTTTCTTTGCCAAAAATGTCTCAAATGATAGTGCCTCCTCACTGTCAGGTTCAAAATAACCAAGGTCTCTCCCATCCATAGCCCTTTCTTCAAAGTAATCGTCCTTGTTAAAAAGCAGGTTTTTTTCAAAGTCTATCTCACCATGATCATTGAGATCCTGACCGTTGCTTATAGGTTCTATTATATCAACTACATCTCCCTCCTCAGGGACATCCGATATATCCTCCAATAATGGGTTTTCTATTAATTCCTGATTGATTGTCTCTACTAATTCTAACTTGGTTTGTTGTAAAAGTTTTATGGCAAGTTGGAGCTGCGGTGTAATGATAAGTCTTTGAGATAGTCTTAGATCTAACCTGTTTTCTAATGCCATTACAGTCTAAAGTCCTTTCCTAAGTAAATGTCTCTCACATCAGTATTGCCCACGATATCTGAAGGTGAACCATGGGCTAAAACCTCACCGTCATTTATTATATATGCCCTATCAGTAATAGACAAGGTATCTCTCACATTGTGGTCAGTAATAATTATGCCAATCCCCTTAGACTTTAGATAAGACATCATTTTTTTTAGGTCATTTATCGCAAGGGGATCTATACCAGCAAAAGGCTCATCAAAAAGCATAAATGTGGGGTTTAGTGCTATCGCCCTTGCTATCTCTGCCCTCCTTCGTTCACCGCCTGATAATCTATAACCATCCCTGTCTGCAAATCCTGTGAGGTTAAACTCATCAATAATGCCATCAACCATCTCTTTAATAGTCTTCTTGTCACCACGTTCTGCTATCTCAAGAACGGCGTATATATTATCCCTCACCGTCATTTTCCTAAATATGGAGGGTTCTTGAGGTAAATATCCTATACCCGCCCTTGCCCTTTTGTGCATTGGGAGTTGGCTTATACTTTTTGAATCCATGAGGATGTCACCACTGTCTGGGCTAATCAATCCAACTATCATGTAAAAAGTGGTTGTCTTACCTGCACCATTTGGTCCGAGCAAACCCACTATCTCACCTGATGAGACCTCAAGGTTGACATTGTTAACAACCTTTCTTTGTCCATAAGATTTTACCAGGTTCATGACAGATAGCGTCATTTTCTAATCAGACTTTCCTTTTCAACAATCATCACCTTGCTGTCTTCTACTACTGTTCGTTCTTCATTGAGATAGTAGGTTATCTTTGTTCCAACTATCACATTTTCACCATCAGATGCCCTCGGATCCCCTGTAAAAGTAATCGTCTCTGTCGGTTCTGTATTGTATGTTGCTGATTTAGAAGTAATAATGTTTTTACCTCTGATTAATCTTACATTCCCGTCCGATTCAATCTTATATATCTTATTTGATGTTTCCTGCCCATCATTTTTGTAATATATCTTCATTACATCAGCATAAAAGTGCACATCTCCCCTTTTTGCATAAACATCACCTTCAAAGGTAGCTATCTTCGCCTTGTTGTCTGATGTAAGTGTTTGAGATGTGATGACTATTGGTGGTCCCTTAGGAGAGGTATCTGCCCCTAAACAACATCTTATATCAATAGATAGCATAAGAGATATTAATAAAAAAGCAAATAGAGTTTTATTTCCCATCGAATATTGCCCTCACATTTTTGTTTAATATAGCCTTATCTGAAGTGGCAGTCAATTCATCTCCTTCAATCTTGAATCCCTTACCCTCAAGCCTTATATCACCATGAGCCTTAAGGCTACTTGATGATGCGTCCCAAAAGAGATTGCTTCCCTCAATATTTACATCCTTACTTACTGCAATAACCTCACCTGGTATCGTAAAATTCTTATTTGTCATATTGTAAAATGCATTGGCAGTTTTTAACGTATACCCCTTGTCATGCAGTGTTACGGTGATATCCTCAAGCGATATATCTTCACTTCCTATGTAGTTTGCCCGTTTTGCAAATAACGTCCATTTAACATTGCCAGACCTCTTCTGTTCTATTACTACATCCTCCATGTATGAATTGTCTCCATACTGAATTCTTGGTATATAGTCCCTGTTGTATTCCAATCGCATATAGAAGACGGTAACTATGAGAAAGAGTAAAGATAATAAAAAGGCTATCCTTTTCATACTATATCACCTAATACTTAAGACAAAGACCCAGATTAATACCCCCAAATAAACCCTACCCCAAAAGGACTAACAAAGACATTAAATAAGGACAACTCGCCATAATTAATAAAATTCTAACACAAGAGATATAAACTTGCAACTAATATGCCAAAAAAACTAACCGCCAAGGATAATACATCCCTGACGGTTAGTTTAAATATCTCTACAGCATCTGTTACATCTCTACAATTGTGATTGCACCAGTAGGACATACACCAAGACAGCTTTCACAAAAGACACATTCAGATGTCTGATAAGGATCAGCCTTACCATCAACCATCCTAAATACGACCTGTGGGCAGATATTGACACATTCCTCACAACCTTCACACTTTGATGTATCAACTGTCACCATATACATAGCCTCTCTCACCTCCTTTTATTTAAAAATTCCAAGTCTAAATTTCAAAGTTTGGATTTTATAAAAGACTTATATATGCTGTCAATGAAAAACTACACCCTTTTAACCTTGAATATGGTTATTAGATTCAGGATATCTAAAAGATTATATAATCTGTCATCCCCAACCAACATGCTCACACCAACATTATCAACATGAACAAGTTTGAGCAAAAATCCAATGACCGATGATGGCATCGAAAGTGAATCAGGGATTCTCAAGGTGATAGAATTATGCCCTTTGTCTGTTAAAGCCCTTACTGCATCTTTTATCTCCTGATAATCCTCAATGCTTTGAATGTTGCCTAAGATTGTTATCTCAGATGCCCCTGTTGCCTTGATCTCCATTGATCTTTCCTCCTTTATTTGATTTTTTAATCAATGTTACCTCGTTGCCTTTGTGGTTGTAGTATATTCCATCAAGAATGGTTTCAGCAATCCTTATACCTCTTCCAGAAAATTTCTTGCTTTCCTTTTCCATGTATTGTAGTCCGCTTACATCAAAACCACTCCCACCATCCACCACAGTAACTGTCACAATACAGCCCTCATAATCATGAAATATCTCCACCCTGACATTTATACATTTTTCACATAACCCTTCATGCTGAAGCAGGTAATCGTCATAGATATCTTGAGAGATGAGCTCCCTCTTTTTGGAGGCGGGAAGTTCAATGTTGCCATGCTCATAGGAATTGAGTATTATCTCTGAAAATGCACTTATGAATAACACAATCTCTTTATCATCCAGATAAGGCGATATTATATTCTTTACATGTTCTGTCATCAATGTAATCTCTTTCAAACTATTCGGGATGGTCATCTCCTTTTTAATGATTGGTGATACACCTAATTTCTTTAAGAATATAATGGTGATATCATCGTTAGGGTTGTCCATGATATCACTAAACTTTGCAAACAGATCCTTCGCAGAGCAAGAATTTTTAAAATCTGATTTTATGTGATCGTTGTACAACTCACCCTTGTTTGAATAACACTCATTTAGCCCATCGCTATATATGATTATCTTTGATACATCTCTAATATCAACCTCCTCAATCCTGTATGGTATTGGCACCTTCATTAGTGGTAGGCTATTGCTCTT
>JBDNDH010000143.1:0-4628 GCA_046719235.1 Thermodesulfovibrionales bacterium | reverse complement strand
GCGCGCCGCGGCGACAAGACCTAAGGGCGCCCTTATTATTGATGATGGGGCTGTAAAGGCAATAGTGTCTTATGGTAAGAGCCTTCTGCCATCTGGTATTAGCAAGGTTGAGGGCTTTTTTAATGTTGGCGACCCTGTTCTCTGTTTAGACACATCAAGGAAGAAGATAGCAAAAGGTATAGTAAATTATTCATCATCAGATATTGATAGGATAAAGGGCAAGCGAACAGATAACATTGAAAGTCTTCTCGGTTATAAATATGCCGATGAGGTTGTTCATAGGGATAACCTTGCACTATTATTATAAAAATGTTTAAATTCCCTCGGTATAGAGACTCATCATGGACAAAGAGACAATAAGACAATTTAGGTATCTCCTAAAAGACTCAATAAGACTTGAGATGGATTTTTCCATGACTGACCAAAATAAAGGACTACCCCCACCTCCTATACAGAAACCCTATTCCCCTAATGCAATATTGATAGATCTACCAGATTTTGAACATATCATAAGTGCAGGTTTCAAACTTTTTGATGCGATTGAATATAGGAGGAGCATCCGGACTTACAAGGATAAACCCTTGACAATGTCTGAACTATCCTACTTATTGTACTGTTGTCAAGGTATCCAAAAGGTGATAAGTAGATCAACAGCACTTAGGACAGTTCCATCTGCTGGTTGCAGACACTCCTTTGAGACCTATCTGTGTATAATCAATGTTGATGGGCTTAAAAAAGGCATCTACAGATACCTTCCATTAGAGAAAAAACTTTTACAGGTATATGAAGATAACCATATAGACGAGCACATAGTCTCTGCCACATTAGGGCAGTCTTTTACAGGCAGATGTGCGGTTGACTTTGTATGGTCTGTTATCCCCTACAGGATGGAATGGAGATATGGTCTTTCTGCCCATAAGGTCATAGCCATTGATGTTGGGCATGTATGCCAAAACCTGTATCTGTCTGCAGAGTCTATTGGATGTGGTGTATGTGCCGTTGGGGCATACAATCAGGACTTGATGGACAGGCTAATTGAGGTAGATGGCGAGGAAGAGTTTGTTATTTATTTGGCTTCCGTAGGGAAGATTTAATAAAGGTCAAAGATATGGAAAAGGATCAGGATAATATTCTTGTAAAACCAGAATCCCTGATTGATGAGAATACCTACAGAGAATATTTTTCAAAACTCCTCAGGGGTGACAAACAGGCTTGCTATGACATCCTCAAAAAGTGCGTGGACAAAGGATACGATATAAAGACCATTTACCTTGACCTTTTTCAAAGATCATTATATGAGATTGGCACCCTTTGGGAGCACAACCGTATATCCGTGGCTGTAGAACATTTAGCCACCTCAATAACTGAGGGGTTGATGTCAACTTTGTATCCAATAATATTTTCCGCAGAAAAGATAGATAAAAATGCTGTTATATCATGTACAGTTAATGAATACCATCAAATAGGTGGAAGGATGGTTGCAGATATCTTTGAACTAAACGGTTGGAATGGTTACTTTCTCGGTGCTAATACCCCGATCAATGATCTGTTGGACTATATAAAAGACAGAAAACCCAAGATAGTGGGGCTATCCTTGAGTATTTATATGAATTTCACAAATCTGTTGCGTGTTATTGAAATCATTACATCCAAATACCCTGAGCAATCCATTATCGTAGGGGGGCAGGCATTTAGATTTGGTGGCATAGATCTGTTAAACAAGTATAAAAATGTGAGTTATATACCATCAATACATGAACTTGAAAAGAGGATAAGACATGAGTGGTAATTTACAACAAGAGATAGACAGATTGATCCTTAAATACTTTGATGAAAAGGCAGCTATCGTTTTTTTCTGCTGCACATCCGATGGGGTTATATTAAGGACAAACAGATATTCCCAGAGTATCATAGGCAAAGAGGTTATAAATAAGACGATAAACCAGTTTTTTGTTGATTTTTACAATGCCTTCAACATTTCAAAATTTGTTGATGAAGGCGATTCAAGTAAGTTACATCTACTAAACCTTATTACCGCATCAGGGCTCCCGCAAACCTACTATTTTAGATTCTACAGATATGAGGACCTTATTATCGCAATAGGATCAGTCGATGTGGAAGAGATGGAAGCCCTTCGCCGAAATCTTATTCTGCTAAATAGCGAGCTTAACAATAAAACCAGAGAGCTAATTAAGCTAAACAAGGAATTAGAAAGGCTCAACGATATAAAGAATCAACTCCTCGGTATGGCTGCACACGACCTCCGCACACCAATTGGGGCTATAAAGAGCTACAGCGAGTTTCTCTTAGAAGAGACATCTGAAAAGTTGGATACAGAACATATTTATTTTCTTACGACAATTAAGTCACTTAGTGATTTTATGTTGAGACTACTGAATGACCTTTTGGATGTCAGCATTATAGAATCTGGCAAGATAAATCTTGATCTGAGACAAACAGACCCAATATCATTGATTAAAGACTCTATCAATATCTTAAAGGTCTTTGCAGATAAGAAGTCCATATCAATAAAATTCCTGCCACCGCCAAAAATACCAGATATCTATGTTGATCCAATCAGGATAAGACAAGTCTTAGATAACCTGCTAAATAATGCGATAAAATTCTCACCAAAAGGTTCAACCGTTTTGATGGAAATTACAGACTACGACGAAGATAGATTAAAGATATCTATATCTGATGAAGGCAGAGGGATACCTGAGGCGGAGATGGATAAACTCTTTAAGCCATTTTCAAAGACATCTACAGAGCCTACTGGTGGAGAAAAAACGACAGGGCTTGGCCTCTCAATAGCCAAAAAGATCATAGATGCACATGGCGGTAGAATATACGCAGAAAATAGAGAAGGGGGAGGCTCAGTCTTCTACTTTTTTGTCAACAAGGCGAAATGACCTTTTGGGGAGGTGGTTTTTTTGAATAAGGAATTCCTCATTGAGTCTATCTCAAAGATAAGATTACCAGAGAGCCGTTTTGTAAAGGAGTATTCAGACAAAAAGGATGATCTAGTAATCTATGTTAACAAAACTCTCATAAAAAGGGAGGATATTGAAAAACTTATAGGTCCTGAAGACAAGGAGATGATGCAAAATAACCATTATAACCATGCCCTCTTTATGGAATCAATATTAACTGCCTTCAACCCTAATGTCTTTGTAGAGACGATCCTTTGGGTTTTTAAGGTTTATAGGGCACACGGTTTTCATGAACTATACTGGACTGCCCAGCTCAACGCATGGTTAGATGCCATGAGACTAAACCTCTCTAAAGATGCCTATGCCGCCATTGAGCCGGTCTATCATTGGTTGATAGTAAACCTCCCCATCATGCTCAATCTTCAAGGTCAATCAAAAGATTAGGAAATGCAGATCGGCATAGGTTTTGATTCACATAATCTTGTAGAAGGCAGGCGATTGATCATTGGTGGTGTAGATATCCCATTTCACCTCGGCTTATTAGGACATTCAGATGGAGATGTCCTTATCCATGCAATCATAGATGCCTTACTCGGGGCAGCTGGACTTCCAGATATAGGACATCAGTTTCCAGATAGCGATACGAGATGGAAGGGTGCATCAAGTATTGATCTCTTGAGGATTGTAGTGGATAAGGTAAAGGCAGAGGGTTTTGATATCTTATGGATTGACTCTATTGTAATCACAGAGGCACCAAAGATATCTCCTCACATCTATGCCATGAAAGAGTGCTTACAGACAGCAGGGCTTGATAAAAACAGGCTAAACATCAAGGCAAAGAGCAATGAGGGGATGGGTTTTATAGGTAGGTCTGAGGGGATTGCTGCACAGGCAGTCTGCCTTGTTAGTAAAACAAGATGACTCAAGGCAGTATACCAATCTTACACATCGTTTTATTTGTTAGCACATTTCTTACTACACTTATTGCTGGTGCCTTACATCAAGGTATAGACATCATTGACAACCCTTTTGGTATCTTAAGAGGTTTTCCCTTTGCAGCAACCCTCATGACCATACTACTGTGCCATGAATTTGCCCACTACATTGCATCACATCTAAATCATACAAAGGCAACCCTTCCATATTTCATTCCAGCACCGTCACTTATCGGAACATTTGGTGCCTTTATAAAGATGAAATCCCCAATAATCTCAAGAAAAGCCCTTATTGATATTGGAGCATCAGGACCTATTGTAGGTTTTATTGTATCCTTATTTGCATCAGTTGTGGGGCTTTATATGTCTGAAGTCGTCTATTCACCAAAAGACGATGGTTTTATAAAACTCGGTGATTCCCTTCTTTTTAAGTTGCTCGCATATACCATACATGGTGAGTTAGCAAAGGATATGGATATACTCTTACACCCTGTCGGATTTGCGGGGTGGATAGGGCTCTTCATAACATCTCTCAACCTCATGCCAATCGGACAGCTTGATGGTGGACATATCACATATGCATTGATAGGGCAAAGACATAGACAATTATCAGTAGTCATCACGGCAATATTGATAGTTTCTGGCTTTGTCTTTTGGGAAGGCTGGGTGGTGTGGGGTGTGATGATGATCATATTAGGGACGGCTTTGTTGGCGCAGCGATGAGGCCGATATTTATAAAATTTAGAGATCTAAAAACCTT
>JBDNDH010000142.1:0-4641 GCA_046719235.1 Thermodesulfovibrionales bacterium | reverse complement strand
ATTTGAACCAAAATTCGTAGAACATCTGCAAAATATCTTTGTGTTTGTGGATAGTTGAGCATGAACCTCTAAACCAATGACTGCCTCATATTGCATCGTAAAAAGATTCCCCTTTGACTATTTTTTGTCGGATATTTTAACACAATAACCGTCACCAATACATTAAAAGGAGATTTTTGATGTAGGTTTGGTGTTACTATTAAGATGTTTTATGATGTTAATGGGTAAATGCCATATCCGTATATGAATTGTCTGTCAAAGCAATGAAAGAACCAAAGTTTAATAATGGCAAAGGATTTTTGTTTTTGTTATTACAAGGCTTGACAAATATAAAATCTTTTAGTATCTTAAATTAGTATCCTGATTATACCCACCAAAGATATAAGGGGTTTATTTTAAGAGATAACCAAACAATCCGTAAAAAATTTTAAAAATGCTGTTTCATTATTCATTATCAAGGACTATTTAACCAAATTATGCAAACTACGAGAGGAAAAAAAATGGAAAATTATATTTCAATTTCTGAGTTGAAATCTATGTCTATTGAGGAACTCACAAATCTTGCCAAAGATCTAAATCTGGATGGGGCAACAGGTATGAGAAAGCAGGATATTATCTTTAGTATCCTGCAGGCACAATCTGAGAAGATAGGAAATGTCTATGGGGCAGGTGTCCTTGAGATCTTACCTGATGGTTTTGGATTTTTGAGATCTCTTGACTATAGTTATCTTCCTTCCCCGGATGATATTTATGTATCTCCATCACAGATCAGACGATTTTCTCTGAGGACAGGGGATTTTATTTCTGGACAGATAAGGCCGCCAAAGGAAACGGAGAGATACTTTGCCCTTTTGAAGGTGGAAAGTATAAACAATTCATCACCAGAGTTTAATAACAACAGACCCTTATTTGACAATCTTACGCCTTATTATCCCACAAAAAAGATACAGTTGGAATACGATGACGATTATTCAATGAGGGTGATGGATCTCATTGCCCCAATTGGTAGAGGGCAGAGAGGGCTGATTGTGGCAGCGCCAAGAACTGGTAAGACTATGTTGCTACAGTCTATCGCAAAGGCTATCAAGACCAATCATAAGGAGATAGTGCTCATAATACTGCTAATTGATGAGAGACCAGAAGAGGTCACGGATTGGAAAAGGCAGGTCAGCAGTGCTGAGATTATCAGCTCAACTTTTGACGAGCCACCCCAGAGACATTGTCAGGTATCAGAGATGGTTATTGAAAGGGCAAAGCGACTCGTAGAGGTTGGAAGGGACGTAGTAATCCTACTTGATAGCATCACAAGGCTTGCAAGGGCGTATAATGCTATAACACCTACAAGTGGTAAGGTATTATCGGGGGGATTAGAGGCAAATGCCTTGCAGAAACCAAAGAGGTTTTTTGGCACTGCAAGGAATATAGAAGAGGGTGGTAGCCTTACCATTATCGCAACAGCACTTGTTGATACAGGTAGCAGGATGGATGATGTTATCTTTGAAGAGTTTAAGGGAACTGGTAATATGGAGCTTCACCTTGATAGGAAATTGGTAGATAAGAGGATATTCCCAACCATTGATATAAATGCATCAGGCACGAGAAAGGAAGAACTCCTTGTCCCGCAAGATGTGCTAAATAAGATGTGGATACTAAGAAAGGTTTTGAATCCTTTGAGCACAGTTGAGAGCATGGAGTTTTTATTAAGCAAGCTAAAGACTGCAAAAAACAACAAGGAATTTCTTGAGATGATGAACAAGTAAAAGGCTAAATCTCACAACCTCTGATAATTTCAAAGCCGTAATTCTTAAACGTAACTTCTTGACAGCTCTTTGTCAGATTGCCCCTAACCATCTCTTTGATCAGATCTGTGTTTCGGTTCCCATCCGAGTTTTTTTAATAGCCTTTGATGCATTACCAAGAAGTGTGTCAACCTCTTATGGTCTAAAATATGTGCTATCAACGGTGATTACCTTTTTGCCTTTAGTTTTTTTTTACATTATCATTGATCCTGTTTTGTTCTTTAATCTTTAACTCTTTTAATTATGTTTGAGAGATCGATACAATCCATATCTTTAACGATAGCGTGTTCATCAATCCCTTTGATACCATGAACCTTGTATCCGAATGTTATCAAATATTCACTTAGATAGGCGCCATCCTGTCCTGTAATGCCGATAATCAAAGCCTTTTTTCTATTCAGATACCCTCACCGATTTTTAGGATTTATATGTGGAAGGTAAAAATATATTTTAGAACCGTTTATCCCCTGTAATAAAAAAACTGTGCTGTATATTGCAAACCTTATAATTGTCTAATTACGCTTATGGTTTAAAGTTAACTGGGTTTTTTACCAGTCTGATATGCCTTTACTATGCTTGCTGCCGCCTCCTCAATAGCCCTGTTTGATACATCTACTATCCTCCATTTAGGGTTTTGTCTAAAAAACTCGTTGCACCATTCTATCTCTTGGGATATCTCTATTGGGTCTGCGTATTTCGCCCTTGGTGCAAGACCTAATTGTTTTAATCGCCCTTCACGAAGTCTGACAAGGCTTTCAACAGTTATAATCAATCCAAAAACCTTTTTGGGTTCAACCTCAAAAAGCTCTTTTGGAGGATCCATGTCTGGATGAACAGGCACATTTGCGACCTTCCATCCTTGATGTGCAAGATATGTGGATAATGGGGTTTTACCAGTTCTTGATAGCCCAACAAGGATTATATCAGCAAGTTTGAGACCTTGAGGCATCTTGCCGTCATCATGCTTGACCGAGAAGTTTATAGCCTCAATCCTCTTAAAGTAATCCTCATCAAGCACATACTGTCGACCAGGGATTGAGGCTGGTTTTTCCTTTAAGAAGATGGACAGTTGGACAATAAAGTCACCTATAACATCAATAGCCTTGATGCCACTTTGCTCTGCCTCGTGGATTAGTGCATCGCGCAGGTCGTGTTCGACTATACTAAATGCAACAAGTGCATTCTCTTCATGTGCCTTGTGCATAATATCTTTAATGAGTTTTTTGTCTTGAACCATAAAGAACTTTTTTACCTCAAACTTCTCTGGATTGAATTGGGCAAGGGATGCCCTTGCGATTCTATTGATAGTCTCTCCTGTGCTCTCAGCAACAAGATATATAACCTTCTTGTTTGATTTTTTCATATCTGCTCCCATAAAAAGAAAGTTGAGTTTTTATAGCATCGAAATTCCCCACCAAGAAAGTCTGAAGATAGGGGCTTTACCAAAAGGTCTGCAGATATCCTCTCTGCAAGATTGACCATATAAGGAACTATCTCAGGGGGAGGTCTGAGAGAAAACAACGCATCTATACCACTATATAACAATACATTGGGGCGGATAACATCGTCTTGTACGACCTTAATCCCCCTGAATTCCACAGGATAGATATCTGTAGCAAAAAGTTCTAATCCCCGCTCAATGAGGGAGTATGAGATGAAGGGAAACCTCCCTATCCCTATCTCTACAACCCTGTTGTATCTCTGTGCGATAAAGTCAATGAATCCTTTATATTTTGTAGATAGATACATTTTAGAGCTTTTTCCAGAAAAACATCTCCTCCATTGGGATTCCTGCTATCTTTGGTTTTGTAGTTATCCCCAGTGCGTTTTCCAACTGAATCTTTTTCTCAACCATAGAAACCATTTTTCTTGAAAAGACAACCGTGTCGGGATTTACTGATATGGATGTACAACCATTTCTTATCATAAACTCAAGATAGTCAGGATATACGCTCGGTGCCTGTCCACATATAGAGGTTGTAACACCATGTTTTCTACAGACTGCCATCGTATAGGCAATTGCCCTTAAAACACCAAGATTCCTCTCATCGTAGAGTTCCTGCACGGAGACATCATTTCTATCAACGCCAAGGACGAGCATTGTAAGGTCATTAGTGCCAAAACTAACGCCATCTATACCCTCTAAGCAAAATTCTTCAATCATAAAGCATGCACTTGGCACCTCAACCATAATCCAGAGTTTGAAATCCTTATCTATCCTGTTGTCTAACCCCTCTTCACGCATTATCTGAACGGTCTTGCGGAATACATTCAATGTCCTGACAAATGGTATCATCACCCAAGTGTTATTAAAACCCATCTTTTCTCTTACCTGTCTAATTGCCCTCAACTCAAGCCTAAAGATATCGTCCTCTTTGGAGTATCTAAACTCACCCCTGTAGCCAATCATGGGGTTGGGTCCTACATGGCTCCTCTCGTATTTTTCACCACCCTCTAACTCAAGAAACTCATCGGGTTTAAAGTCAAGAAACCTGTAGACAACAGGACGAGGGGCAAATGCCTCAGCAACCTGTCCTATGCCCTTAGCAAAGGTATCAACCATCATCTGTGCCCCGCCTTCTTCTAAGAGGAGCCGAGGATGTTTTCCTATGCCAAGCATGAGGTGTTCAGCCCTTAAAAGCCCCACACCATCTGCGTTTGTCTCCTCAGCAACCTTTTTTGCAATCTCTGGTATTGAAAGATTTACAAAGACCTTTGTGGCTGTGACGCATCGGTGAATGGCTGCAGAGCACCCAAGCCATCTAGCAAGCTGTATTCAGTGTGTACGTGCAGGTGCACGAAGTCCTGACGCTGCTCAGGCGATTCGCTCAAGGCAGAGTCG
>JBDNDH010000141.1:0-4665 GCA_046719235.1 Thermodesulfovibrionales bacterium | reverse complement strand
CCGATCTTGTGGTGCCATCTGCCTGAAGGTTTGGGAAACCGTTTATTAATTCGCCCTTTTTGCCGATCAACTTGGGCGGATTGACCTTTGTGTCGTAGACATCTTCAAGGTAGTAACCGTTTATCTCTTTTGCAATTGCATGGACATCAACATGTTTTATCTTACCATCCTTATCCTTTTCACCATAGTTCCAGGTCAGGTTAATAATAGGGTCGGGGAATTTACCGCCCTCTTTTTGGTATAACCTCTTTACCCTATAGTACAGTTCATTGATTATTTCTGCATCAGGTAAGGTCTTGGCGTAAGGCTCTACTGCTTTGTAACGCCACTGGGCTAATCTGCTTGAATTTGTAACACTGCCTTCTTTCTCAAAGGATGCTGCACAGGGCAAGAAGAAGACCTCGGTCTGGATATCTTTTGGGTTCATCTCTGGTCCCTTCCAAAAGCTGCTCGTCTCGTTCTCCCATAGGTTAATATTGACCATCCATTTGAGTTTTGCAAGGGCCTTTCTGGTCTTGGTGGAGTTAGCCCCAGAGCATGCTGGATTTTGCCCCCATGCAAAAAAGCCCTCAAATTTACCCTTATACATATTGTCAAAAAGATTTAGCCAGGATGCATTCATTCCGTCGTCAAGTTTTGGGAGGTAACTGTAACAAAAGTCGTTTTCCTTTGTGGCCTTATCCCCATAGATTGCCTTAAGGTAACTGGTAATATACTTTGGTCTATTCGACCACCAGTTGACACTCTTTGGCTCCTTTGTCTTTGGCGTCATCTTTTCAAAGTAAGTCTTTAGATCCACAAGAGACGCAAATGGAACAGGATTGTATCCGGGTAATATGTGGAATAATAGGCCTGCATCAGTAGAGCCTTGCACATTTGACTCACCCCTTAAGGCGTTTACTCCACCACCAGCCATGCCAATGTTACCAAGCAACAACTGTATGATTGACATTGCCCTGATATTTTGTGTGCCCACTGTGTGTTGGGTCCATCCCATTGCATAGAGGACTGTCCCGACTTTGTTAGGTTTTCCTGTAGATGCGTAGGTCTTATAGACCTCTAATACCTTTTCCTTAGGGCAACCAGTCACCTGTGAAACCATATCAATAGTGTATCTTGAGTAATGCTTTTTTAACAGTTGAAATACACACCTTGGGTCTTTAAGTGTGGGGTCCTTCTTAGGAACACCATTTTCATCTAATTGAAATGTCCAGGTTGCCTTGTCGTATTTCCTTGACTTTTCATCATAGCCGGAAAATACACCATCAAGTTCTGAAGTGAGTTTGAAATCTGGATTTACCAAGAATGATGCGTCTGTATAATCTAATACATATTGTCTGAAGTACAGATTGTTATCAATAATGTATTTAATCATACCGCCGAGAAAGACTATGTCTGTCCCTGAACGCATAGGCGCATATACATCAGCCCTTGCTGCGGTTTGTGTAAATCTCGGGTCAACTACTACAAGTTTGCCACCCCTTTCCTTTGCCTTCATGACCCACTTCATAGCAACGGGGTGATTTGCAGCGGGATTACCGCCCATGACAAGTATTACATCTGCATTTCTAAAATCTACCCAATGGTTTGTCATTACACCGCGACCATACGACTCCCCCAGAGCCGCCACAGTTGCGGAGTGTCATATACGTGCCTGATGTTCAATCCACACAAGCCCCCACGAACGCATGAGTTTTTGAAGTAAATAGCACTCCTCGTTGTCAAGGGCTGCACTACCAATGTGTGCAATACCATCTGTCCTATTTACGACGAATTCCTTTTCAACCTCTACATCTTTACCATCTGGACCTTTTTCCTTGACCTTTATCTTTGATGTGTGCTTAAAGGTCTTATCCCTTGTTGCCTTTACTCGCCGGGCAATTTGATCTAACGCCCAGTCCCACTCAACCTCCTTCCAGTCCGTAGCGCCAGGCGCCCTGTAGAGTGGTGCCTTGGCGCGATAGGGATTGTTGGCAAGTTCATACAAAGAGGCACCCTTTGGACAAAGCGTTCCTTCATTAATGGGTGACTCTGGATCACCTTCTGTGTTGATTACCTTTCCATCTTTGGTATATACCAAGATGCTACAGCCAACAGAACAATAAGGGCATATGGTAGTAGTAACCTTTGCACCTTTTGTTCTTAGTTCTGCCGCTTGGGCTTCTTTTGCCTCAATGCCTAAACCCATAGCTCCTGCTATCGCAGTGCCACCAGAGATCTTAAGGAAATCTCTCCTTGATACCTTCATCCCTTAACCTCCTTTCTTTTTTTTCAGCAGGGTCAATATTTTTTCTTATAATAAGTAAACAGGTCGATTATGTCAACAAATAAAATAATATCCAAACATCTTGATAAATCTCCTAAATCAAGGGAGAACAATTAGGTTACACAAATCTTATCCCTGTTTTAAACTTGATATACTAAAATAAGGGATAGTGTAACAAGATTATTTTGCGATTATTTGATAAAATTAAGGGCAAGAATGTATTCGTTTAAATGTAAACCGATATCATGTGAGAGATTAATTTATCAGACGATATGAAAGGCAAGATACTATTAGTTGAATATGAAGAGAGCACATCGTCATCACTCAAAAGGGTCATCTCCGACGAGGGATACCATGTTGATACGGTTAGGTCTGCAGAGGAGGCATTAAGGCTTTTAGAAGGTAATCGCTTTGATCTGATTATTACAGATATCGCCCTGCCTGGTATTGATGGGATAGAACTATTAAACAAGGTAAAGCTCCTTAATAAACAAACTGTAGTCATCTTGACGACATCCTATCCATCTTTAGAGACATCAGTAGAGGCATTGAGGGCTGGGGCGTTTGACTATATTACAAAACCAATCCTGTATGAAGAACTGTTAAAGATTATCAACAAGGCATTTGATTCTATCAAAAAATTTTCAATGCCTATAGACATCACTGATACTGAGAAAAGATATGAAATCAGCAACATTGTTGGTAATAGTCTCGAGATAAAGAAGATACTATCACAGGTTCAAAAGATAGCAAATGCCAAAAGTAATGTGCTTGTTTTAGGCGAAACTGGCACGGGTAAGGAATTGATAGCAAGGGCAATCCATTACAATAGCATTAGGGCAAAAATGCCATTTATTCCTATTAACTGCAGTGCAATACCTGAAAATCTTCTTGAGTCTGAACTCTTTGGCTATGTAAAGGGGGCATTCACAGGTGCTGTGATATCTAAGAAAGGACTATTTGAAGAGGCAAATGGTGGTACGGTTTTTCTCGATGAGATTGCCGATCTTAGTCTTCGCCTTCAGGCAAAGATATTGAGGGTATTAGAGGATTATGAAATAAGACCGGTTGGAGGGAATCAGTCACAAAAGATAAATCTCCGTTTCATATGTGCAACTAACAAGGATTTAGTAAATGAGGTTATTGAAAATCGGTTTAGGGAAGACCTTTATTATCGTATCAATGTTATTCAGATAAAACTACCACCCTTAAGGGAGAGAAGGGATGACATCCCTATGATAGTCAAGCATTTTGTATCAAGGTTTTGTCAAGATGCCAATATCCCCCCGAAAGAGGTATCAAGCGATGCTATGCAGAGACTTGTGGAATACAAATGGCCCGGAAACATTAGGGAACTACAAAATGTCATAGAAAGGGCTGTATTATTATCAAGTGGTAACATAATCACATTGGAAGACCTTCCAGACTCTCTCAGTGATGATAGCAACCCATTTTTCAACAAGGCAATAGATGAAAAGTTATCAATACGAGACTATACAAAATCTTTCATCCAAAAATATGAAAACCTTTATTCAGAACAACAGTTAGCAGATATGCTTGGCATAACAAGAAAGTCGCTCTGGGAAAAGAGAAAGAAATGGGGACTCATGAAGAAATCCCAGAAACCTGAGTGATGTGTTATGTCTTATGTAACTTTGTATATAGATGGTAAGAAAGGGCAAGTCCCATCACACTTTACCGTTTTAGATGCAGCTAAATCATTAAATATCTATATACCCACACTATGTGACCATCCTTTATTGTCTCCCTTTGGTGGATGTAGGCTTTGTGTAGTAGAGGTAAAAGGCATCTCAAGACCAGTTACAGCATGCACCACCCCTGTGTCAGATGAAATGGAGGTTTTGACCTCAACCCCAAGACTTCAAGAGATGCGTAAAACATTTATAGAGCTCCTATTGTCAGATCACCCTCAAGATTGCATCGTATGTGAGGCATCTGGCGAATGTAGCCTCCAGGAATTGGCTTATTTTTATGGTATCAGAGAAAATAGATTTATTGGCACGAGGAGGGTATATGAAGACGATGATAAAAATCCCTTTATTAAGAGAGATATGCAAAAATGTATCCTTTGTGGAAGGTGCGTTAGGATATGTAGCGAGATACAGGGTGTTCACTCAATAGATTTTACAGACAGGGGTTTTTACACAAAGGTTACCACGGCATATGATAGAGACCTAAAGTGTGAATACTGCGGTCAATGTGTATCTGTTTGCCCTACAGGGGCATTGACAGGCAAGCAATGGTCGTCAAAGGGCAGGACTAAGGATGTAAAAAAGGTTGATACTGTATGCCCTTATTGTGGGGCAGGTTGTCAAATAACACTTCATGTTAGAGGTCAAGAGGTAATAAGGGTATCATCAGATATAAGGTCGCACAAT
>JBDNDH010000140.1:0-4675 GCA_046719235.1 Thermodesulfovibrionales bacterium | reverse complement strand
TTTACCTGTAAAAAATGAGATTTTCTTCAACACCGCAAATGTGGTAAGTATCAATGGACAATTATATCAGTTAATTCTTACCTTACCAACAGGCTTAACCCAATACTTAATTACAAAAAATCCTATAGAAAATTAGAGCCGAAAGTGTTTATTAATTGTAAACTATTGTTGCAAACTTATATTTATTTGTTGACAAATCATAAATAGTATGCTACAATTTTCTATTATGCTAAAGACCCTTTTTTCATCGTCTATAAGGGCAGATATACTGTCCCTTCTCCTTAATAATCCTGATGAGAGATATTACATCAGGCAGGTTGCCAAAATGATTAAAAAGAATCCTTCGGGTATAAAAAGGGAACTTGATAAATTATATGATATGGGGCTTGTAAAATGTGAGCAGGTAGCAAATCTCAAATATTTTCAAGCAAACAAAAATTCTCCTCTTTATTCTGAATTAAAGGACCTGATTGCTAAATCACTCGGTCTGCCAGGTGCCCTAAAGAGTTTACTAAAGGCAAACTCTATTAAGATTTCTTTTATTACAGGCCCTTACGCACAGGGTGAGGATACTCCTACTATTGATCTTATAGTCGTTGGTGCCTTTACTACAAACCTCCTTACTGGACTTCAAGAGTTAGAAAAAAAATTTAATAAAAAGATAAACTGCACCGTTATAAACGAGGAAGATTTTAAGAACCGTAAGAAAAAGGACGCGACCTTAAAAAAGCTATTGGCAGAAAAGCGTATTACGCTTTTAGGAAGGGTATAAACTTCTTGTTTCAAGGCGCGAAAGGAGGTGAAAAGGATGGCTGCAACAAAAAAGGCTCCTGCTAAAAAGGCAGCAGATAAGAAGGCTCCAGCTAAAAAGGCAACTACAAAAAAGAAATAGTAATTTTTTTAGCTTGTAGTAGAAGGAATATCCAAAAAACATTAATTTGCTTTTTTAAAGACATGTGGTTTTTGGGTATTCCTTTTTTTTATGTATCAGACCAGCCTTTTTATAAGGTCATTTCATGTTGTCTTGTATCTTCTGTATTAGATCCTTTTTCTTGATCCTCCCCCAAAGTGCCGAACCGTCTTCAAATTCTATTACAGGAATATCATAACGATAGAGTTCATATAATTCATCGTTAGTAGTGATGTCTATAAGGTTTATGTTTAGGTCATATCGCTCCTTAATGCCATTTAGCATCTCAAGGGCTGTATCACAAAACCAACAACCATCCTTGTAGTAAAAATTTATGTTAACCATTTTAAATTATAATATACAAAAATCTTGTCTTAACTTTAAACAAAATTTCTCAATCTAAAACAGGATAAAAACAAGATGATTTTTGATGTGCTTAGAGATCTGATTATCTCCGAAACTAATAGGGATTCAAGGGATTAGGGTATGGGGCATTACATTGAAAGGGATGCCCTTAAGGTTACTAGGTGTTCGCAGGATACAAAAGGCACTCTTACTTGATTTGAGGATTTTGGAAATTTGAGATTTAAGATTTAAGGATTTGAGACTTGGGAACTTGACTATCATATACACGATAATCCGAGAATGCGTCAGCAACAAAGATAATTACCCCTTAAAAACCTGTTTTGACAAATTTACTTTTCTTACTTAAATTAACAAAACATCCTCAAAGAATCTCTATCATCTCCAGAGTCTCCTCTATGGCTGGATTTGAAAGATACAGATTAGTCATTCCCACTCTATAGTGCCTGGGGGTTTTGATGTTATATCAAATACAACCCTATTTACACCCTTTATCTCATTGATAATCCTGTTTGAAATACTACAAAGGACATCGTATGGAAGTCTCACCCAATCAGCAGTCATACCATCTACGCTTGTAACTGCTCTAACTGCCACTACATAATCATAGGTTCTCTCATCACCCATAACACCCACAGTCTTTACTGGCAGTATAACAGCGAAGGCTTGCCATACCTTACGATATAGTCCAGCCTTCTTTATCTCTTCAAGGACTATTGCATCAGCCTCTCTTAGTATATCAAGCCTTTTAGATGAGAGTTCTCCAAGACATCTGATTGCAAGGCCTGGCCCAGGAAAGGGATGCCTCCAACATATCTCCTCTGGCAATCCTAATTCCTCACCAACTGCCCTCACCTCATCCTTAAAAAGCTCCCTTAAAGGTTCAACCAGTTTTAACTTCATCCTTTCAGGCAGGCCACCTACATTGTGGTGGCTCTTGATTACTGCCGAAGGCCCTTTAAAAGAAACGCTCTCTATCACATCTGGGTACAATGTCCCTTGTGCGAGAAACTCAACCCCTTTTATTTTATGAGCCTCTTCCTCAAAGACTGATATAAATTCGTTTCCTATAATCTTTCTTTTCTGCTCTGGATCAGTTATCCCAGATAGTTTGTCAAGAAACCTTTGTCTGGCATCTACAAAGACAAGCCTTATGTGAAAGTGCCTATCAAAGGTGTCCTTGACCTTTTCCGCCTCTCCCTTCCGCAATAATCCGTTGTCAACAAATATGCAGGTTAGATTATCACCCACCGCCTTATGCACCAATAGTGCGGTAACTGATGAATCCACCCCTCCGCTCAATGCACAGATTACCTTTTTGTCTGCGATAGTCTTTTTGATATTGTCAACACTCCATGAGATGAATGATGACATCTTCCATGTGGCGTTACATTTACAAATATGGAAGACAAAATTGCTTAATATCTTTATACCCTCTTCGGTGTGTGCAACTTCAGGGTGAAACTGGAGTGCAAATATCTTATCCTTTGTATTTGCCATTGCTGAGACAGGGGTATTTTCTGTCTTACCTATTGAGATAAAACCATCTGGT
This sequence comes from Thermodesulfovibrionales bacterium, assembly GCA_046719235.1. GTDB lineage: Bacteria > Nitrospirota > Thermodesulfovibrionia > Thermodesulfovibrionales > Dissulfurispiraceae > DUZI01. The sequence continues at coordinate 1,850 of JBDNDH010000140.1, read as the reverse complement.
ATTGCATCTATCCTATCACCATGGCTCATCCATACAAAAGACTCTTTAGATATACCACTAAAAAGAGGATTTGCTGTGTCTGCATTCAATACTGCCCTGCCATATTCCCTCCTATCTGCCCTTGAAACTGCACCTCCTAACTGTTTGGCGATTAGTTGCATTCCATAACAAATCCCAAGAATCGGCTGTCTTATTTTGTATATATCCATATCAACCATTGGGGCATATTCATCATATACACTTGATGGTCCGCCAGAGAAGATTATACCCTTAGGCTCAAAATCCTTTATGGTTTCAAGGCTTACATTAAACGGCATAATCTCTGAATAAACACCCAGCTCTCTTATCTTTCTTGCAATTAGTTGTGTGTATTGGGAACCAAAGTCAAGTATGAGTATCTTGTCTATTAACGGTAGTGTCATCCTTATCCTCCAAGATTTATATCAATCTATGCATTTTAACATTTTTAAATGTCATCATTCCTACCTCGATTCCTCAATCTATATCGCAAAAATTTATTAAAAAACCTAAAGTGCATATTTTAAGGAAGGAGGTTTTGACTTTCATCTTACCCTTGTTATCTAATCCAGCTTATAGAAATTATTTACAATATTGATGTGCATATACTAAAAAAATGGTGTATTATAATTAACACAAAAGTCTTCATACAGGAGATTAAGTGTTGAAATTAGCAAAGACTCAGCAATAAAAAAGGAATACCTTACCAGAAAAAATTATGAAATCAATCACTAAAAACTTACCCCTCAGGGTCATATTACTAACACCTATCTTTTTTGTAACCGTCTTAACCTTTACCGCAATTAGCTATATCTCTATAAAAGGCTCACTTAAGTCAGCAGAGTTTGCAATATACCAACTCTTTGAAGAGGTATTTTCATCTACAAAACACCATATCGAAGATCTTTTAAGGGTACCAATATTACTAAACGAATTGAACAACAATTCAATAAAAAATGGATATTTAAAGATAAACGACAAGATAAATAGGGAGATCTACTTTTTTACAAAGTTAAGTTACTTTCAGGATGTCTCATACACATTCATAGGCACACCAGATGGACAGTTTTACGGGGCAAGGCGCAACTTGAAGGGAGATATTGAACATGTAGTAAGAAACAATTCTACTGGAGGGGCATCTCATTATTTCAAGGTTAAACCCGATGGAACCTCTGGTGAACTTGTAGAGATATTCCCTCAATTTGATCCCCGTGTAAGACCATGGTATAAGGCTGCAGCGCAGGCTGGCAAACAGGTTTGGAGCCCAGTTTATAAACACTTCGTAATGCCAAGCCTTGCAATTACTGCATCCTCCCCTGTCTATGACAATAATAACAGACTGATCGGTGTTTTTGGCACTGATTTGCTATTGAATAATATCAACAAATTTTTAAAAGACCTAAAGATCGGACAACACGGCTGGGCTTACATAATAGACACCAACGGTTATCTCATAGCCACATCAATGGATGATACCTTGTTTGTTACACAAGATAAAGAGATTAAGAGGATTCATATAACTCAAACATCAAATCCCAAGATTAAGGAGTCGTCAAGTTCGGTAATTGGGATCAACAGTCCTACCATCAAAGAGATAAAGATTAAGGGTGAGTTGCACTATGTGCATACCGACTTTATAAAAGATGATTATGGTATAAACTGGCAGGTTGTAATCTGCATACCTAAGGCAGACTTTTTACAGCCTACATACAATGCCATTAGGCAAACTATCGTGCTTAGTCTTATTATCATGGTTATTCTTTCTATCGCTGCAATATATGTCTCAAGTATCATTATAAATCCTTTGGTCAGACTGGCTCAGACCACACATG
>JBDNDH010000014.1:0-11891 GCA_046719235.1 Thermodesulfovibrionales bacterium | reverse complement strand
TCGGGGGTCGGTGACTTCTTAAACTCGCTTGTTAATTTTTCAACTAATGCTTGAGACAGATTTGGCTTTTTCACAAAGTAGTCTGCCTCTGGCTCAAAGACCATCATTAAAGTACTTATAGAGCGTTTTTTTGAAGGATTATCTTTTTTTGTTTTGTAGAGATAAAGAGGGAAAAAGTAGTTTTGGTCTCCGATTATATGTATATCTCCAACATGATTGCATACAAAAGCTGGTACACCGAATATTTCTGGCATTCTTCTTGTTGTCACAAAACCAATATTATCTTCAAAAAAGTTTTTCATCAAATCCCATCTATCACAACCTCTATCAATAAGGGCGGGCAGATAGCAGATATGTCTGATGTCAAAAGCACGATAAGAATAATCCCTGATATGTTCTTTCCAATCTATCTTTTTTATGAATTCTCTTGCTGTTTTTAATTTCCAATCCCTTGTATCCTTCAATTTCAACGCCTGCCTTACAATCTCATCAGGTAGGTCACTGGTAAAGGTCCGCATCCTTTGTTTGATTTCTTCTTTTGTAAATCCTACTATGAAATGGTCACGATGGGTTTTTACACCACTGGAGGACTGAACAAATATCTCCTGAATTGACCAGAATGTTTTATACTTTGCCTCTTCAGTGAAGTCTTTAGGGACAAAAAAGTAATGCGGTTCTACTGGAGGTATCTTCTGCCATTTTGTTGACTTGATATTGTTGTTTTTCAGATATCCATATTTTTCTTCCCTTAGACCATAAAGGTCATAATAAAAAATCTTTCCAAGTCTTTTTTGCTTTTTTGTCTTGACAAACAACGAAATCGAAACCCCTTGCTGAATATCAAAGACATTTTCGTCTTTACTACCATCAGGGCATCTCTCTCCTATTCGGCTATTGCCATGTAGATTCAATATGTAAATCTCGTTGAAGCTTTCAAGCAAACTCTTACGCATCCCGCGATGGATTAATCCTGAAAGGTAAGAATTGTTTGTAATCACCCCAATAATGCCCTTGCCTGCCTTGTCTATCTTCCAGTGGGCAAATCGAATAAACTTGATGTAGTCATCTGATAGTGGCTGGATATTTCTTTCATCTCGCACGGCTTCTTTGTAAGTGTCCATCTCTCTTTCAATAAAATCGGATTTATTTGCAGAGCTCACTGAATATGGCGGATTACCAAGTATCACTAAGATAGGCTCTTCTTTTTTGACCTTGCCTGCTAAGTGTGACTCTTCTGACAGGGATGACATCCCCGGTAGCCTTGTCTGCTCAAGCTCCTGCATCTCAAGGGCATTGGTTAGATAGAGTTTAAATCTATCGTCATCCTGTAACTTGTATCCAAGCTCTTCAAGCATGAAGGACATCTTTAGGTGCCCAATTGCATATGGTGCCATCATTAGCTCAAAGGCATAGAAGTTCTTAAGTATATGTCCTTTGATAAAGTCTCCTTTTGCCCCTTCGCCATATCTTGAGGTAAACTCATCCACAGCCAATTTTGCAGCCTCTACTAAAAAGGTAAGTGTCCCTGCAGCAGGGTCTAATACCGTTATGGTGGTATCTGCAAAACCGTCAGATTTGTCAAAATGATACTTTAAAATATGATGAAGTGAACGGACGATATAAGAGACCACAGGCTCAGGCGTGTAGTAAACACCTCTCTTCTCCCTCGTCTGGGGGTCATATTCTGCAAGGAATGTTTCATAGAAATGAACTATTGGGTCTTTGCCCTTGTGTTGTTTGAAATATTCATCAAGTATCTTATACACATCTGTAACTGCTAAAACCTCTGAGATATCATCAATTATCCATTCCATCTGTGCTGGCAGGTCCTCAAGGGAGATGAATCTAAAGATATCACGCAGGATCCCTATGGTCTGTGGGATACTGTAGTATGCAAGTCTTCTATTAAATCCATTCTCTGAGCGTGTCCGTGCTGCAAATAGCCCGTATGTGATAGTTTGTGAGTAAAGGTCTGCAAAGTCCTCCTTTGTTAAATCGCTTATTAGATACTTTTTAAATACCTCGTAAAAACTTGTTATAAATCCCTGACCTTTTACTCCAGACCCTTGCCCCTCACTTGCACTTACACTTTCACTTGCACTTGCACTTATTAATTCTTGACTAATTACCTCATCCCTAAGAAACCTCGTCCTCTTTGCAAGCTCAACAGCAAGGCTTTTGGCATCATATACCTTTGGTAAAGAAAAGGTGAAAAACTTCTCTAATAAATTCAGAAAATCTTCTTCATTCTCTACTGGTGGGGTTGTCTTTAGTTTATGAATAACATATGGTCTGCCTATGAGGACTTTGTCTATTAAAGCCCCATTGCGATATAGTCTAAACTCAAAGAAGTTGGTAAGTATCAGGTTTGGAAATGTATGTATATAGCGTTTTAGTTGTTCACTGTGTTGTATCTGCTCTAAATGCTCACCCCCCCTATCTCCCCCCTTAATAAGGGGGGAATTAAAGGGGGGTGATTTTGCCTCAATATATCCAACTATGTGCTGTCTGCCATCCCATATCCTGAAGTCTGGATTGCCTGCCTCTGTCTTTTTGGGAAGTGTGGTTATATGGACATCCCTTTTGCCATGTGTTTGTGAATAGTTCTCCAAAAGGTCTTTAAGGGCAGGATAGTAACTTTCCTCTCTTGCATCTCCAAGATTTGCGATGTGGGTTATATTGTTAAGATATGTCTTGAGCACTTATTGCACAAGATTATATCACAGAGATTTATATTTCTCAATCATTTCAGATATAGATACAGCAATGCGTATATAACTGTTTTAATAGAAAACCTCAATACCTAAACTGCTCATTATAGGCTGCAGATTAAAATCACTTATTGTATCATTCCATCCCTGAGTTTTATCACCCTTTCGGCTCTCGTGGCAAGATCGAGATTGTGTGTAACCATTATTACGCTTAAACCGCTGAGATACAATGACCTAAACAGTTCAAATATCCTCTCGGTATTCTCTGTGTCAAGATTACCTGTTGGTTCATCAGCAAGGACGACCTCGGGGTTATTCACTAATGCTCTCGCAATAGCAACCCTCTGCATCTCTCCCCCGCTTAACTGATTTGGAAAGCACGATATTTTATCTTGAAGCCCGACCAACTCAAGTAAAGAAATAATCTTGTGTTTATCTTGTTTTGTCCTTGAAAATAGAAGGGGTAGTGAGACATTATCAAAGACAGTTAGTTTAGGAATGAGATAAAACTGTTGAAATACAAAACCGATCTTCTTTCTTCTTATCATTAAAAGCTCAGACTCTGACATTTTGTTCACTTCTATGTCATCAATCTTCATTATTCCTTTTGTAGGATTATCAAGGCATCCGAGTATATGCATAAGCGTTGTTTTTCCAGATCCCGATGGACCAACAATAGATACAAATTCCCCTTTTGTTATCTTCAAGTTTATACCTTTTAGGGCATACACCTCCTCTGAACCTCTTATGTATATCTTTTCTATACCTTTAAGTTCAATCATGATTATTTAGTTTTTTATTGCCTCAATAGGTGTAATCTTAGATGCCTTATAAGCAGGATATATTCCAGATAAAATGCCTATGCAAAGTGAAAATACAATGCATAAAGCCGCTAACCATGGTTCAATATCTATCATATCTCCAGAAGGCACATAAGGCATGAATTTTCTAACAATGCCCTCAATAATTCCTGAACCTATGATAGAAAATATTATCCCAGCGAGACCACCTATGGATGTCATTATTGAGGTCTCAATTATAATAATTCGAAATATATCAAATCTTGATGCGCCAATCGCCCGCATCATCCCTATTTCATGGGTGCGCTCAAATATAGCCATTAGGATTGAATTCATTGCACCAACAGCACTTATAAGTATGGCAATAGATACAATAGCAAGGCTTAATATCTTTGCTGAGGTGGCAAGACTTGAAAGGCTGTTCATTATCTGTCCCATTGTGACTATCTGGATTCCGGGAATCTTCATTGCGAGATCTTCAGAAACTATGTTTATATCTTCAGCATTCTTTACCCTTACGCCAATAGCGGTCACACTATGTGGTTTTTGCAGGATCTCTTGAGCAGTGCTTATTGGCATGTAAATGAAGGCATCGTCCTGACTATCTGTTTTATCGAGGATTCCAGAGATCTTAAAGCCTCTTTTGCTTTTGATCGTTGAATAATAAATGTTATCTCCTAATTTTATGTTGTCATGTTCCGCAATCTCTGAGCCTATGATTATCTCTTCCTCTGTTTTTGGTATTGCCCCTTTGATTTTCCATGAAGGCTTCAGCTTCATCAAATGGCTCATTTCCATCCCATACACGAGGTCTATCCTATTTTTTTCTTTATTAGGAATCTGAAATACCAATATCGGAGATATAAGATCAATGTCTCTAATTTCACTGATCTTTTCTATAACACCTGTGTCTAAGAATTTAGGGGTAACAGCTCCGTGCAGTACCAATGACGCTACCTCATGAGGGCAGCCTGATGGAACAATCATAAAATGTATGCCTGTCCTTTCAAGTTCTCTTGAAAGCCCTCTTTCAAAACCTCTATTAAAAGATATTATTGAAAAAAGGGCTGCAACAGAAGTGGCTATCCCAACAATTGTTAAAAGACTCCTAATTCTGTGTCTGAGTATATTTTTAAATGCAAGTTTTAAAAACATCATCAGTTTATTTCTACACCATGAGCTATAATTTTAAAAACGCCTTGTTCTTCCGCTATTGTGCCAGTTACCAGTGCTTTTTTGCCTGTCTTTGGTGGGATTGAAAAACCCTTAGTGGCTAAGTCAATGAAAATCTGACCTGTCCCGTCATTTAAAAAAAACCAGCATCCTCTGGACTGGCATTGTGTAACTATTATGCCCTCAACATTGACTGTTTTGCCTTTAAGCGATGAATCTATCATGACATCCTTGACTTTTACCTTCTTAATATCTTTATTTACACCAGATCCAAACTGTTCTGCTGAACATCCTGTAACCAAGTTAAGGACTAAAATCATTGCAATTGTAGTAAGAAACTTCATATATCCTACCCCTCCCCATTTATTGATTGATGATAACAACTGATTTTGAATAAGATATCACAATTTTTTCAAATAACCTTTTTATGTAATAGCGAGCAGATCCTTAAAATAACTGTAATACCCTAAGTTTTAATCCTCATTACTATAAGTTTACAAAATCCTAACCCTTATCATCCAATAAAAAACCTTCAAGCAGTGGTTAGGTTACATGTCAGAGCATCTATTTTATCTATACATCTTTACCATTACAAAGATCCGTTGCTCGTTAGCATTTGTTATTTAACATCACTATTTACTATATCTTTTTTAGGTCGTATCTTTTAAAATATACACTCTTGTTTTTGCTATTTTAATGTCTTTTTGACAAAGGAGGCTGGCCATGTCTCTACTAAAAGAGTTTAAGGAGTTTGCAGTCAAGGGTAATGTGGTAGATATGGCTGTGGGTATCATTATTGGGGCGGCTTTTGGAAAGATAGTATCATCATTTGTAGGTGATGTTATCATGCCCCCTATAGGTGTGTTATTAGGTGGTGTTGATTTTTCTAATCTGGCAATTACAGTCAAAGAGGCAACTACAGCACAACAGGCAGTGGTAATAAGATATGGCAGGTTTATACAGACTATCATTGATTTTATAATTATTACCTTCACGATCTTTATTGGTATAAAGGCATTAAACAATCTTAAGAGACAACAAGAGACTACCCAACCACCACCTCCCTCTACATAGGAGATTCTCATTACAGAGATTAGAGATATACTAAAGGGAAAGAAATAATGTGGTAATTCAACTCATTGTGTTAAGAAAATCTCATGTTTTCTGGTATAATTTTAGGACATGAAAGATAAAGAATTACTCTCAAACCTACCCTCCGTTGATGAATTACTCAGGTCCCAAGAAGTAGAGACTTGGCTTCAGTCTTACCCGAGACTCTATGTCTTAAAGGCGATCAGGGATACCATTGATTCAAAGAGAAAGGCGATACTTTCATCAAGGCCTGTCTCTATCGAAAAAAATAACCTTCTAACTGAAATTTGTGAGAGGATTGAGAGTCTTTGCTCTTATAGCCTTAGATCACTTATAAACGCTACAGGCATAGTTATTCACACCAATTTGGGTCGTTCCGTCTTGTCTGATGATATAATGGACCATGTCAAGGAGGTTTCAACATCTTATTCTACGCTGGAGTATGATATAGAACAGGGCAAGAGGGGTAAACGGTATAGTCATGTGCAGAGACTACTAAGGGATATCACAGGGGCGGAGGATGCCCTCGTAGTAAATAACAACGCTGGGGCTGTATTTATGTGCCTCAGGGAGATGGCTAAGGGCAAAGAAGTTATCGTCTCAAGGGGTGAATTGGTTGAGATTGGAGGATCATTTAGGGTGCCTGATGTCATGGCTGAAAGCGGGGCTATCTTAAGAGAGGTTGGCACTACAAATAAGACACATCTGCACGATTACGAAAGGGCAATAAATGAAAATACCGCCCTTTTTTTAAAGGTGCACCAGTCAAACTTTAGGACTATCGGTTTTGTCAAACTTGTTGATATTGAAGAACTTGTGGGGCTCGGCAAGATGCACAAAATCCCTGTGATGTTTGATCTTGGAAGCGGTTGTCTCATAGATCTCAAACCATACGGTATCCATATTGAACCAACCGTCCAACAGATAGTGAAATCAGGATGTGATATCGTCACATTTAGTGGAGACAAACTCCTTGGAGGTCCTCAAGGAGGCGTGATAGCTGGCAAAAAAGAATTCATAGACCGTATCTCAAAGAACCCGCTCATGAGGGCATTGAGGGTTGATAAGATGACCCTCTCTGCATTTGAGGCAGTTCTTATGAAATACCTCGATTTAGATAAGGCATTACAATACATACCGACACTGAAGATGCTCTTACAACCAGTTGAAGAGATAAGACAGAGGGCAATAAATATTAACGAAAAATTAATGGCATCAGAATCTAATAAATTTTTGGAATCATCAGTCATAGAGGATGAATCACAAGCTGGTGGTGGTTCACTCCCCGAGGTATCTTTAAGGACATATGTTGTCAGTCTAAAACCCCAAAGGATAACAGTCAATGCCCTTGAAAGCAGGTTAAGGCTTGGGAAACCCCCTGTAATCACAAGGATAAAAGACGATGCCCTTATCCTTGATGCGCGGACAATACAAGACCGGGAGATACCTGTATTAATAAAAAGACTAATTGAATCCATAGGTGATAAGTAATTAATAATCAAAAAGGAGATTAAAGACATGAGCGAACTAAAAAAGATGTATAAGACAATTATGGATGATGATTTCCCAGATGTCATGACGATTACATTTGGTGACCAGACACTTGTCTATCGTAAGAGGACATGGAAGATACCCGATGAAAAGACAGGTGAATTGATAAACAAAGGGCTTAGATACGGTGAAAACCCAGATCAACAGGCAGCACTTTATGAATTGGTCAATGGCAATCTAATACTCGGTAAGTGTTCATACATTGAGCCAAACAAGGGATTAGTAAGTGCCATAAGCGATGAGGATATGATTCAAGCTGGTAAGCATCCCGGCAAGACTAACCTCACAGATATAGACAATGCCCTCAACATCCTTCGCTATCTGATGGATAAGCCCACTGCCACAATAATGAAGCATAACAACCCCTGTGGTGTTGCCATGTCCGATACCATCTCATCTGCATATGAGAAGGCAAACATGGCTGACAGGATTGCTGCATTTGGTGGCTGTCTTGTCATAAACAGGGCTATGGATAAAGATACCGCAGAGATGGTGGCAGAAAACTATCTTGAGGTGGTCGCAGCACCAGAATACGAGGAAGGCACAGTGCAGATGCTTTCAAGGAGAAAAAACCTAAGGATTGTAAAAATTGCCAAGATTGATGAGTTAAGCCAGTATCAAACAAAACGTTTTGTGGACTTTAAGTCTCTGATCGATGGTGGTATTATCGTTCAACAATCAGCCATAAATAAGATACTGAAAAAAGAAGATTTTCTCCCTGCAAGGACTACCTATAAGGGGGTCACTTATGAGATAAAAAGACAACCAACGGATAAGGAATACGAAGATATGCTCTTTGGGTGGAAGGTAGAACAGGGAATAACATCAAATTCTGTAATATACGTCAAGGATGGGGTCACAGTGGGTATAGGCACCGGAGAACAAGACAGGGTAGGTGTGGCAGAGATAGCGGTCTTTAAGGCTTACACCAAGTATGCAGATGCCCTGTGTTATAAAAAATATGGCGTCCCATACAAGGTCTTTGATTTAGAAGTGATTCGTGGAAATATGAATAGGGACGGACTTGACGAAATAGACAGGTTGACTAAAGAGGCTAAGGGTGGACTTATTGGTTCTACAATGGTATCTGATGCATTTTTCCCATTTAGAGATGGCGTTGATGTAGGATTAAAAGAGGGCGTTACCGCAGTAGTTCAGCCCGGAGGTTCAGAAAGGGACTTTGAGGCCATAGAGGCATGTAACGAGTTTGGTGCAACAATGGTTTTTACAGGGCAGAGGGCTTTTAAACACTAAATAATCATCGTAAATACCAAAGATTTTGTTATACTTAAATTATCCATATGTCTGTAATTGTAAGGTTGTGTGTCCCTCTACAGAGGTTCACACAGGGCAAAGAGGTGGTGTATCAGCCAGCTGGCAGCCTTAGAGATATCATCCTTAGGTTACACGAGGAGTATCCTGGGTTAACAGATGTGCTTATGTCTGGTGATAAGTTGAAGGACCATTTTGTCTTATCAATCAACGATAAAATCGTAGATAATCTTGAAGAAATACTAAAAGACGGTGACGAGTTAAGCATCGTGCCACTGGTAATAGGTGGTTGATGCCAGACAAAAAGTTTTTTTTTAAGACAACAGACAGTAATATAGTAGAGGCGACCATCGGACATTTAGAGAAGGACTTTAAAACACTTACAGTCCGCATCTCGAAACTAAGGATAGAGGACAATACCTTTGAGATTGTTTTAAGCCTTACAGGAGAACAAGATGATATCTGTAAGGCAACTTCAATCTTAAAGAAAACCCCTTCGATAAGATTAGAGGAGATTTAAAGATGAAATATGTGGTTATAGTAGGTGACGGGATGGCAGACAGACCCATAAAAGAACTTGGAGGTAAAACCCCTCTACAGGTTGCAAAAACCCCTTTTATGGACATGCTTGCATCTAAGGCATCAGTAGGTATGGTCAGGACTATTCCTGTTGGTTTTCACCCCGGGTCAGATATAGCAAATCTGTCAATCCTTGGATATGACCCATCGGTTTGCTATACGGGAAGGGCGCCTCTTGAGGCAGCAAGCATTGGTATAGATTTAGGTGATAACGATGTTGCATATAGGTGCAACCTTGTAACCCTAAAGTTCTGTAAAGGCATGACAAACGCCATAATGGATGACTACAGTGCTGGACATATTACATCAGAAGAGGCAAGAGGTCTTATAGCGTCCATACAAGAGAGGTTGGGTAGTGAGGAGTTTAGTTTTCATCCAGGGGTGAGTTACAGACACCTCATGGTCTGGAAGGATGGTTGTCCTGATGTTGAGTGTATTCCTCCTCATGACATCACAGGAAAACTCATAAGTGATTACCTCCCAATAGGCAGGTGCTGTGAAAAGATTCAAGGCATTATGAGGGCATCTGTTGAGATACTGAAAGAACACGAGATAAACAGACGTAGGGCTGAAAAGGGTCTGAAACCTGCAAATAGTATATGGCTTTGGGGACAGGGCAAGAAACCCTCTCTTACACCTTTTTTTGAAAAATACCATCTAAATGGTGCTCTGATCTCGGCGGTTGACTTGACAAAGGGATTGGGTATCTATGCAGGACTTAAGGTCATCAATGTGCCTGGTGCTACAGGATGGTTAGATACTAACTATGAGGGCAAGGCACAATACGGTTTAGATGCACTCAATGATTGTGATTTTTTATACCTTCATATTGAGGCACCAGATGAGGCAGGACACTCAGGCAGGATTGATTACAAGATACAGGCAATAGAAGACCTTGACAGGAGGATTATCAAGCCTGTATATGAGGGGCTAAGAGAGAGATACGACACGTTTAGGCTTTTGATATTACCCGATCACCCAACCCCTATTGAGATAAAGACCCACAGTGATGAACCTGTTCCTTTTATCCTATACGACAGTAAAAAGACTATATCAAAAAATCGGACATATAGTGAGCAGATATCCTCTGAAGAGGACTGTATCTTTGTAGAAAAAGGCAATACCTTGATGGACTTGTTTATAAGACATCAATTATAGATTGGAGGTTAAATGCTAATAGTTCAAAAATACGGTGGGACATCTGTTGCAAATGTAGAGAGGATCAAGGCGGTTGCAGAGAGGGTTGTTAAAACCGTTAGAGAAGGAAATAGTGTAGTGGTGGTGGTTTCTGCAATGGCAGGAGAGACCGACAAGCTCATAGGCCTTGCCCACCAGATAACACCAACTCCTAACGAAAGGGAGATGGACCTATTACTCTCATCTGGCGAAAGGGTAACTACCGCTTTAACTGCAATAGCCATAGAATCTCTTGGGGTCAAGGCTATAGCACTGACCGGCAGACAGATGGGTATAATCACAGATAAGATTCACACAAAGGCAAAGATTTCGGAAATTAAGGCTACCAAGGCAGAAAATGCCCTCAAAAATGGTTATGTGGTGGTCGTGGCAGGTTTTCAGGGGATCACAGATGAAGATGAGGTGACTACACTCGGCAGAGGCGGCTCAGATCTCTCAGCCGTTGCCATAGCAGCGGCTTTAAAGGCAGACCTGTGCGAGATCTACACAGATGTTGATGGTGTTTATACCACCGATCCCAACATAGTTCCTCAGGCAAGAAAACTCGATAAGATCAGTTATGAAGAGATGCTTGAACTCGCAAGCCTTGGTGCAAAGGTGCTTCAGACAAGGTCTGTAGAGTTTGCAATGAAATACAATGTGCCAGTAGTTGTTCGTTCAAGCTTTAATGACAACACAGGAACAATCGTGAAGAAGGAGGATGAGGATATGGAAGAGGTTTTGGTCTCCGGTGTAGCATACGATAAAAACCAGACAAAGATTACCATCTTGGGCGTGCCTGATAGACCTGGTATCGCTGCGAAACTCTTTAATGGCATAGCGTCAAAAAACATTGTGGTAGATATGATAGTTCAGAACATCAGTAGTGACGGTAAGGCAACGGATATCTCCTTTACAGTACCCAAAACAGACAGCAAAAAGGCATTGGAGATAACAGAACTACTTTCGAAAGAGATGGGGGCAAAAGGTGCCCTGATAGCAGAAGATATCGCAAAGGTGTCGATTGTAGGGGTAGGCATGAGGACACATTCCGGCGTCGCAGCCAAGATGTTTGAGGTATTATCGAATCATGGCATAAACATACTCATGATCAGCACATCAGAAATAAAGGTATCCTGTGTAATAAATGTAAAGTTCACAGAACTTGCCGTTAGGGCGCTTCATGAGGCGTTTGGTCTTGACAAGGATTAGGGTATTACACGCATGAGCAAGATAGAGATATATGACACTACCCTCAGGGACGGTTCACAGGCAGAGGAGATATCTTTTTCTGTAGAGGATAAGTTGCGAATCACCGAAAAACTCAACGAACTCGGTGTCCACTACATAGAAGGTGGCTGGCCTGGTAGCAATCCCAAGGATGCAGAATACTTTAAAAAAGCAAAGAAACTCAAACTCACAAATGCCACTATAACAGCCTTTGGGAGTACCCATAAACCAAGGATCAAGGTTGAAGATGACTCAAACATAAAGGCGCTTATTGAATCACAAGCAAGGGTTATAACAATCTTTGGCA
>JBDNDH010000139.1:0-4681 GCA_046719235.1 Thermodesulfovibrionales bacterium | reverse complement strand
TTGAACATAAAAAAAATGCACAAACGACCATTCACATAATCATCAGATATATGAACCAAGTACCTTGAGATTGCCTCAAATATTTTTCCTACATAGATTGGTTTAGGTTATAATGAGTATCTATATGGAAAGGTCAATGTCATTAGTCACTTACAGCATTGAAGGCATTAAATACGCTATACCGCTTCATTTGGTAAAAAAGGTCATCAGGGTTGTTGAGATAACCCCTCTACCACAAACATCAGATAAGATTATGGGCATAATCAACTATTACGGTGAGGTTGTCCCCATAATCAACATGCGAAGGATACTTAATCTACCCACGAAGGAGATTGATTTATCAGACCAGATTATTATCGTGAGGGCTACAAGTAGGACAGTAGGATTATTAATAGATCAGATATGTGATATTCAGAATATAGATTTTGATGAGATTATCAAGCCCAGCAGGATCTTAAAAGATAACGAATATACGGAGGGATCAGTTCAGGGTTGTATTAGGCTTAACAATGGCCTAATAGTTATCCACAGTATAGACACATTTATCTCAAATGCAGATTGTGAGACGCTTGATAGATTGGTAGAAAATACCAAGCAAGACTAAATGAACGAAGATACCCTCATACATTTAAACAACTCAATCAGCAAGTGGCTCGGGATACACTTCCCAGACAATCGCCTAAATGAATTACAAAAGGCGATCCAAGTAACATCTAAACAACTCAAGATAAAAAACCCAGATGAACTCTGCTTGAGGATAATATCCAACACCCTATCAGATACAGAGAAGACTGAACTCATAAGACACCTTACCATAGGAGAGACATACTTCTTGAGAGATCCACAGGTCTTTAAAGGTTTAAAGAGTGTTATCTTGCCAGATATTATCAAACAAAAGGGATTTGACGATGTTATAAAGATAGTGACCGTAGGATGTTCAACTGGTGAAGAGCCTTACTCAATTGCCATAACTATAAATAGATCCTTTCCTTACCTAAAGACCAAAATCATAGGGTTAGATATCAATGAAGAGTCAATCAAGAAGGCAATATCTGGGATCTACACCAAGTGGTCATTCAGGAAATCTCCAAAATGGCTCATGGAGTCTTACTTTACGAAGAATGCTGATGGTACTTATGAGATAAATGACAAGATCAAACAGATGGTAGAGTTTCGTAAATTCAATATAGCGGATAAAGATAGACCTTTTCATATCGCTTTTCCTGCAACAGACATAGTCTTTTGTAGAAATGTAATTATGTATTTCAGTGAAGATGTGAGAAGGCAGATTGCAAAAACGATATATTTGTCACTAAATGACAAGGGATGGCTTGTAGTATCACCTACTGAGGCATCGCATAGGATATTCTCACAATTTAGTACTATTAATACCACTGGTGCAATATTCTATAAGAAATCTAAACAAATAACAGATACCACACTATCAAAGACTGAAACATTGAAGCAAGAACCAATCCATCAAGAGAAGATAAAACAAACACACTATCCTCACATAAAGATAAGAGACGATGTTGAGCCATCTATCTCGTCCAGAGATAACCAAAGGGACAACATAACTGACATTTTGGATTCCGCCATCAAAAAGGCGAATATGGGTAGATTTGATGAGGCAGAGCGACTGCTACTTGACATCGTAAGGATTGACAACCTAAATATAGATACATACCTCCTTCTTGCATCCATAGCAGAAGAACGGGGAGATTTTCAAAATGCAGAATATGCCATCAAAAAGGTCATATACATCAATCCAAATCACCCTGTTGCATACTTTAGGTTGGGCAATCTGATGCTAAAACTGGGCAGAAGACATGATGCAAGAAAGGCGTTTGAGTCTGCACTGTCAATATTAAAGACACTTGATAGCAACGATGTTTTACACGGTGCAGAAGATCTTAATACCCAGAGGCTTGTAGATATCTGTCAGGCTATGATTAGGGAGATTGAGGTAGAATGACAAAAACACAAGAGATACTAAGACAAAGGGCAGAGCAGATAAGCCAAAAAAGCACCCTCAAGGTTTCCTCTGAGCGGATGATTGAGGTTTTGGAATTTAATATAAGTGACGAGACCTACTGTATGGAGACATCACACTTACTTGAGGTTCATAAGGATTTTTCCATAGTAAGGATACCCACAGCACCATCCTTTGTGATGGGGATTTTTAACAGACGTGGTAAGATTACAACCGTAGTTGACCTTAGGGTTTTGTTTAAGATCCCCCATACTACAAGGTCAGATAAGGGAATACTTATAGTTATTGCAGATGAAGACAAAGAATTTGCCATATGGGCAGACTCTATTGGAGCAGTCAGATACATAACTGAGTCATCTATTTCGTCTGAACTCCCAACCCTATCAACCTATCCCATAGACTATGTTATAGGGATTGATTCCAATAAGAAAATAATATTGAATGCAAAAAAGATCATAAACGACCCGAATCTTGTTGTAAATGAGCAGGTGATATAAAAAACTACTTTTTTGGAGGCCTAAAATGAGATGGCAAGACATGAGCATTCGTAAAAAATTCATCTTTGGGTTTGGCATCGTCATAATCCTTGCTTTTGTATTGATAATTGGAGATCTAATCAGGTCTCATCATATCAACACATTAAACAGTAAAAAGGAGAGGTTGCATGATTTATTAATAGATGTACAGAGGGCAGAGATTGCCCACTTAGACTGGCGTCATAATCTGAGGAACTTTATAGATTTTCAAGACAGGTCTTATCTCAATCAGGTTCAGTTAGATCATAAATTATGTGAACTCGGCAGATGGCTTCAAGGCATTCAAAAGGAGATGTTGGTCAAGGAATTTCCCGAATTATCACAGATCTTCTTAGAGATTGACACAACCCACATCAAACTCCATGATAGCGCAAAGAAGATTAAGGAACTCATAGACACAGACAGTAGGAATGGTTTTAGAGAGGCAAAAAAAGTATTTAATAAAGAGGTAATACCCCTTATGAATCAAATTGGGGGCACCATCAAAAAGGTTTCCCCAAATTTACAAAAAAGGATAGCAGCACTGGATAAGGAAATAGAGGTAAAAAATAGGAATTATCTGATACTTGGCATTGTGCTGTCATTTCTAAGCATAGTAATAATAATCTTTGTCTCTATAAAACTGATCAACCACATCACCACAAATATCAACAAGTCTGTTGAGGTTGCAAGGCGACTTTCTAATGGCGATATAAATATAGATTTGGAAATCAAGCACAGAGATGAGACAGCCGTATTGATGCAGTCAATGTTGAACTTGGCTCAATATATGAAAGATGTTGCCAAATCGGCTGAAAAGATATCAAGAGGTGACCTCACTGCTGACCTCAGGATACTTTCAGACAAGGATGTCTTTGGCAACTCCCTAAAGGAGATGGTCAAAAGCCTAAGACAACAGACCCAAGAGATAATGGAGATAGTTTCGATCCTGGCAACAGCCGTAAATCAGATAATGACATCCACATCAGAGATTGCTGCAAGTGTCTCAGAGACCGCAACTTCCGTAAGTGAGACTACGGTCACATCAGGAGAGGCAAGACAGACGGCAAAACTTGTAACATCAAAGGCAAACTATGTGTCTGATATAACCAAAAAGGTGGTTGAGTCTGCCCAAGTCACATATGCGTCTGTGGATGAGACTATCGAACACATCAACACAATAAGGAAAAAGATGGAGACCATCACGGAGAGCATCATAAATCTCAGCGAGCAGAGTCAGATGATAGGGGAGATTATAAACACTGTTAGTGACATTGCTGAGCAGACAAACCTTCTTGCAGTAAATGCGGCAATAGAGGCAGCAAGGGCAGGAGAACACGGCAGGGGCTTTGCTGTGGTTGCCAACGAGATAAGGACACTTGCTGAACAATCAAAAAATGCAACCATTCAGGTAAGAAAAATACTCAACGATATCCAGAAGGCAACGAGCAAGGCGGTTTTAGTCACAGAACAGGGAGCAGATGTGGTATCTGCGAGCATCAAACAATCGACAGACACAGGCACAAATATACGGATACTTGTCAATAACATATCAGAGGTTACTGATGCTAGCTCCCAGATACTCGCATCAAGCCAGCAACAGACTGCAGGTATGGAACAGATAGTATTAGCTATGGAGAGCATCAATCAGGCAATCCTACAAAATACTGAAGGGATAAAGATGGTAGAATCAACCACTAAAAATCTCAAGGATATAATCCAAAGACTTAAGACAATCACAGACAGATACAAGGTATAGATATGGACATTCATTCAATGTCTGATGAACAATTTCAAAAAAGGCTTTTAAACATATTCAAAAAAGAGGCATTAGGACACATAAATGCCATGTTTGATGGCATCATTGAAATTGAGCAAAAAGGCATAGATGCAGATCACACAAATATTATAGATAGGCTCTTCCGTAGCGCCCACAGCCTAAAAGGGTCGTCCCGCACGGTTAATATACTTAGCATTGAGGGTATATGCCAGGAGATAGAGGAGATATTCCATGACATAAAAAAGGGGAAATTTATTATATCTGAAAGATTTCTCAATACCCTAAATGACGCTATCAAGGTCATTGAAATGATTGTCAATAATCCAACAGAAAGGGTAGATTATGAAGATATAGTCTCACGACTAAAGGCAATAAGGCAAGGAGGTATTCAGA
>JBDNDH010000138.1:0-4709 GCA_046719235.1 Thermodesulfovibrionales bacterium | reverse complement strand
CAGTTGGGATGGCACTGAGCAATATGCTCAGAGAGACAGGCTACGATGTAAAGAGGGAATACTACATAAACGATGCGGGCAGGCAGGTAAGCCTTCTCGGTGAGTCTGTATATGCAAGGTATCGCCAGCATGTCTGTAATGACAAGGATTATGCCTTTCCTGAAGACGGCTACAGGGGGGATTATGTGATTGAACTCGCTCAGTCAGATGAAGTTAAAAGTCTGTTGAGCAATTATGATAGTGCATCTCCAGAACTCTCCTCTGCAATCAGCTCCCTTTCGTGCCAGTTGATGCTTAGAGACATCCAAAAAGACCTGTCTGACTTTGGGATCTCCTTTGACTCTGCCAGTGGTCAAAGGGAACTCTATAGCCAGGGGAAAGTGCAGTCTGCGATAGATTACCTTACCAAAAAGGGTTTTATTTATGAAACTGACGGGGCAAGGTGGTTTAGGTCAACCGCATTTGGTGATGACAAAGACAGGGTAGTCATCAAGCAAGATGGTGAATATACCTACTTTGCCTCAGACATCGCATATCATAAATTGAAGTTGGATAGCGGTTATGAAGAGATAATAGACATCTGGGGGGCAGACCACCACGGATACATAAACAGGGTCTCTGCAGTCTTACAGGCACTTGGGCTCAAGACAGATGCCTTTAAGGTACTGCTTATACAGATGGTCACACTCCTCAGGGATGGCAAGCCCGTGTCTATGTCAAAGAGAAGCGGTGACTTTATAACCCTAAGAGAGATTATGGATGAGATATCTGCAGATACAACCAAGTTTCTCTTCCTTACAAGAAGACACGACACACCCCTTGAGATTGATATTGATAGGGCAAAGATGCAGTCCTCTGAAAACCCTGTCTATTATGTCCAGTATGTGCATGCCCGAATATGTAGCATATTTGAAAAGGCACATTCGCAAGGCATCATCTTTGATAGTAGATACTATCCAAAGGGTTATAATTACACAGCAGACGAGATAAGGCTCATCAAGAAGGTGCTCCTGTATCCAATGACATTAAGGGGTGCGGTGATTGCAAGAGAGCCACATAGGATCGCCTTTTACCTTCAGGAGCTGGCTGGGATGTTTCACCCATACTATCACACAGAAAGGGTGATCTCAGACGATAAAGACTCAACACTATCAAGGCTCCTGCTCTGTGATGCCATAAGAAAAACGGTCTATCATGGGCTAATGATGCTTGGGGTGAGCGCACCTGAGAGGATGTAGATGATTTTAGGAAGTGAGTTTTGATAATATAACCTTTTGCTATTGCATCAAACGGTTAAACATGCCAAACAATCTACCAGAATGGTAGATGGCAAGATACATAATAAATCCTAAGAAGGAGAAAGGGATATGAAATACCCTAATGGTTATATATCCATCATAGGTGCAGGGGCTTGGGGGACAACCCTTGCAATACTGCTTGGCAACAAGGGCTACGATGTAACTATCTGGGGACATGAGCAAGATGTTGTAGATTCAATAAACTCAACAGGCACTAACCATGTATATCTACCAGACATAACAATACCACATTATATCCATGCTACTACTGACATTGAGGAGGCTGTCAAGAATGCCCGTTACATAATAAATGTAGTCCCTACGCAATTTATCAGGGATATCTTTACAAAGGCATGTCCCTTTATAAATGATTACGCATATATCGTAAGCGCATCAAAGGGCATAGAGAAGGGCACACACCTTTTACCCTCAATGATACTCGAGGAGATACTTGATAAGCCTGTCTCCGTGTTGTCTGGACCGAGTTTTGCTATTGAGGTGGCAAGGCAGTACCCAACGGCAGTCACACTCGGTGTAAGGGACAGGAAGGTTGGACTTATCATTCAGGAACTCTTCAATACCGACTACTTCAGGGTTTACACACATGACGACATCGTAGGTATAGAGATCGGTGGGGCAATGAAGAATGTGATTGCAATCGCATCAGGTATATGTGCGGGATTACAACTTGGCAACAACGCAAGGGCTGCGCTCATCACGAGGGGATTATCTGAGATTACAAGACTCGGACTGTCCATGGGCGCCAAGCCAAACACATTTTCAGGGCTCAGTGGTCTTGGTGACCTTCTGCTTACATGCACAGCCATGATGTCTAGAAACTATACCGTGGGCTACAGGCTTGGCAAGGGCGAATCACTAAAAGAGATAGTATCATCTACAAGGTCTGTGGCAGAAGGGGTGACAACCACCCTCTCCGCATATGAATTGGCAAATATACACAAGATCGAGATGCCCATCACAGAACAGGTCTATTACACACTCTATCAAGACAAGCCACCAACTAATGCCCTAAAAGACCTTATGGCTCGTTCACTCAAGGCAGAGTTTGATGCATACTGATCAGGTCATCAGCCTTTTAAATAACTTCAAAGATGGCACAATCACCCTTGACGAAACCATCAGGCATTTAAGGTATATCACCTTTGAGAAAACCCCATTTGCCCACATAGACCACCACAGACACATAAGGAGTGCCATCCCTGAGGTCATCTTTGGCTTAAACAAAGACGATGACCATGTAGTCGAGATAGCTCAAAGGATGTATAGGCAGTCCAAAAGGTTTCTCATCACGAAGACCAAAAGGACGGTGCTTGACAAACTCGGCATCAAAGATGCCGTATTTAATGAATTATCATCCACCATCGTCTGCGGTGGCGACGACTCACAAAGGGGAGATATCCTTATACTATCTGCAGGGACATCGGACATCGCTGTGGCAGAAGAGGCGCTTGTAACTGCAAGATTTCTTGGAAATAAGGTAGAGATGATCACGGATATAGGGGTGGCTGGCATACATAGGCTCTTTCATTACCTTGAGAGGATAAACTCCTCAAGGGTCCTTATCGTGATCGCTGGGATGGAAGGGGCACTTCCATCGGTGGTTGGTGGGTTGACAGATAAACCTATAGTAGCAGTCCCTACATCCACAGGCTATGGGACAAGTCTGGGTGGGCTGACAGCACTCTTTGCGATGTTAAATTCCTGTGCGCCCGGTATAGGTGTGGTAAATATAGACAACGGCTTTGGCGCTGGCTGCCTTGCCCATAAGATAAACTCTATATGAAATCAAAAAGGCTCGACTTCATGACCTCAGAAGATACCTTCCTCAGGCTCTGAAGGCTCTGCTCCTTCATCTGTATAAGTAGATTCACCCTTGCATAGTCATCAGGTGTCATTGCCATCTCTTCGGATAGATAGTTTGTGTTGTCCGTTGAGACCTTTTTGAGGAAGTTGTCCTGATCCTCAAGTTTTAAGAGCCTAAGGCTCACATCAGCCTCTTTTTGTGAGACCTTCTGGATGAGTTTCTCAAAGTATTGATATGCCTTGTCTATCCTCCTGTCTATCTCGGACTTCTGCTGAGGGGTAAGCCCTGCTGGATCTACCTCCATTGCCTTCTGAAGAAAGTTCACTGCCCTAAGGACATAATTTTCGTTGAGATAGCTGTTGTTGTAATCGTAATATCCTGCTGTTGGTGGTGGACCGGCGCTATAGGTCTGGTTTGGATCAGTCACATAGGTGGTATCAGGATTAAAATCAACAAAGGGACTGCTAAATGTGGAATCAAACTCGTTTGGGTTTGTGGTTGGGTTGTATCCTAAACCGTTTGAAAAGACTGCATCAGACGGTGTAGTAGGGGTAAAGTTAAAACTGAATATGTCATTCCCTGGTAGGTTTGACTGTATGCTCACCCCCTTACCAATCTCGACTATGATGTTGTCCGATGTGCCTTTGTATTGACCTGTAATGGGGTCAATAGGCTCTTTGTCACCGCTAAACCCTGCAAAGAGATATCTATC
This sequence comes from Thermodesulfovibrionales bacterium, assembly GCA_046719235.1. Taxonomy (GTDB): domain Bacteria; phylum Nitrospirota; class Thermodesulfovibrionia; order Thermodesulfovibrionales; family Dissulfurispiraceae; genus DUZI01. The sequence goes on along the minus strand of JBDNDH010000138.1, from coordinate 874 downwards.
TCCCACCTTTGTATTTGCGATGGAGATGATGCTCTGTTTGATACCATCTAACTGCTTTGCATATATCTGTCTGTCTTCCTGCTTCATTGGACCTATCTTGATGATAAGGTCCTTTGCCATCTGCAAAAGTTCCCTCAGGTCCCTAAGTGATGAGTTTGTGGCATTAAGGTTTATCTTCACTGTGGCAATAGTCCGCCTGTATTGCTCTATCTCACTGAGGTTCGACTTGTATGTATTTATCCTTGCCATTGCTGATGAGTCATCAGATGGGCGGTTTATCTTCTTGCCAGTTGCAAGCTGCTCGTGCCACTTCCAGATCTGGTTCATGTTGTCACGAAGGTCATACAAAGCCTTGTCATAGATCATCTTGTTTGTTACCCTAAACATCTTCTATCACCTCCACTATCTGCCGGTCATGTTGACCAAAGTGGCAAACAATTCATCGGCTACACTAATCAACTTTGCTGCTGCCTGAAAGGACTTTTGATACTTTACGAGGTTTATTGCCTCTTCATCAAGGCTCACACCTGATGTCTCCTGACGCTTCTTGTCTAACTGTTCAACCGTAATCTTATAAAACTCGCTATTTATCTTTGATGCCTCCGCCTCTACACCCACATAATCAACGATACCCTGATAAAATGCCATAGGCTTACCGCCAACGATGATATTCTGGTCCTTTAGGCTGTTGATGAGCCTTGCTGTCAGGTTATCACCCGAACGAGGCGTCTGAGGTGCAATAGGATATACATTGTAGTCACTTGTGTCTGAACCACCATTTGGGATGTATGAGTTTGTATGAAAACCAAATAGACCTGCCGCTGTGCTGTTTGAACTATTCCAATCAAGGACTATGGTGTTACCTGTTGCATTA
>JBDNDH010000137.1:0-4710 GCA_046719235.1 Thermodesulfovibrionales bacterium | reverse complement strand
ATGTACCCCGCTGCGCATGTCGCCATGATAATATCAACACGAGGAGAGATACAGCAGTATGACCACTTGGGAATGCATCCCTCTTTATCCCCTCTATAGCGTTTAACAGATCTCTTAACTGTTGAGAAAAGTAACCGTCTAATATCTCATAATGGTGCAATTCTGCAAAGGCATACCTTGGGCCTAATGCAGGGACAATGATATATCCTAAATAAGACAGATAAAAACACAACAAGACCAGAAATAAACCCTCTTCAAACTCCCTATGAAGCCCCTTTACCTTTAACGCAATACCTACAATCACAGGTAGGAAATAATAAATGGAGTAACACAGTTGTAAGACATCGCTCAAGATTGGATGATAAAACCTCTGCATATAAACAGTGGGATAAAATCCAAAAATCTTGAGGTCTATTTCAAGCAGGATATGATCAAAGTCTCGGGGGTGGACGATCGGTATGAGGGTGGTGAGACTGTCAAAGATGCTAAAGACAGCAACTATAGGAAAGATTAGGTCCCTTGTAAGCATCAAAAAACGACTTGATTTGCTATGATAAATCAGAAACACCTGAAAGACTGCAAAAGACATGTAGAGTATCAGAAGGTTTAACACAGAAAGGCTTTCGTGTATATTTATCAAAGCCAGTGTGGCAAACAACAAGGAAAAGACAATAGTCACGCAATCAGAAGGCAAAATATTCTTAGACACACAGAAATTATACTTATTTGAGGATAGAATTATAAAGACTAAAAGATCTTCTTCGCCTTGTAGATTGAGTTGTGTCTTCTAAATTCCAGATACAAATCGTTTATCTCACCTTTTGTTAAAAAGCCCTCAGCAACAAAATACTCTCCTATCTTTTTTTGCCTCATCCTCTGATGCAGGACAATAGTCTTTACCTGAAGCCTCGTCATCAGTGCAAACCGTATAGCAGTCTCCCCTATCAACTCACCTATTGCCTTGTTTCTTAGCAAAAATTCTATGTTATCCTTTGAGAGATAGTTCCAAGTCTTTGCAATCTCACCAAATCGAGGTCTTTGTCTTCTCTGCCACACAATCGCATCAATGTAAGATTTCCATGGGACACTGCCAGAATAATAAAGGAACTCGCCAAAGAGCAACTCCCTTTTGGGCAAATTGCCTTTGTAATAGCGGTATAGATTGTAATTATCCTTTGCAAGATTATTACTCTCAGCCCACCCATCTGTGATAATTTTCTTATCACCGCTATCCCGTGCCTTCAAAAAATCTAAGAGTTGTTTGTATGAAGATATTACCTGATAAAAAGTCTCTGTCTTTTCAGCCCGCTCATCGTCTGAAAGATGAAGCAACCTATCTGGATGGGTCTCAAGTGCCTTCTGACGAAAGGCAGACTTTACACCGCTTTCTTTGATATATGAAAAAAACTGAGGGGTCAAAACGACTTCCTCACCGAAGAGTATTCGGCAAGATTTATAGAGGCTGTTTATGTCAAACCTCACAATCTCCATTAAAAGATTGCGACTCTAACCTCCGGTGAATTGAATTGCCTATTATTTTTATATAAAATCATCTTTTTGTCAAGAGAATTAATGCCTTAAAACATCTTCTCTTTAGATAAAAACATCAATGTAAAAAAAACTTTGACATTACCATCTTAACAATGTTATAAAAGCATACCTGTTAGTTTACAGGATATCAGTATGTCTCATGAGAGGCAGAATTTTAAGGAGGAAGTTGAAGTTATGGCAGTAGAAGGAAAGGTAAAATGGTTTAACGAGGCAAAGGGTTTTGGTTTCATTCAGCAAGATAATGGGCCTGATGTATTTGTTCATTATTCTTCAATTGAAAGCAACGGTTTTAAGACCCTTCAGGAAGGACAAAAGGTAAAGTTTGATATCGTTGAAGGAGATCGCGGACCTAAGGCAACAAATGTAGTAAAAGTATAACAAATATGGAGGGGTTTTAAGCCCCTCCTTTTTCAAGTAACAATCTAATCAATGCACCTTCCCCCATGGCTCAAGACAAAAAGTATCAATCTTCACAAAACGAAGAGACTGCTCAGAAGATATAGGCTTCATTCCGTATGTGAGGAATCCAGATGTCCAAATCAATCCTTGTGCTTCTCAAAACCAACAGCCACTTTTCTTATCTTAGGGGATATATGCACAAGGGATTGTGGATTCTGCTCTGTAAAACATGGTCAACCAAAACCCCTTGATTACGATGAACCAGCAAGGATTGCTGGCGCTGTCAAAGAACTCGGTCTGAAACATGTAGTCATAACATCGGTTACCCGAGATGACATCCATGACGGTGGTGCCTCTATTTTTGCAGATACAATATCATCTATAAGGGCAAACTCAGCACATACAACCATTGAGGTCTTGATCCCCGACTTTAAGGCAAACGAAAAGGCTTTGGCTAAGGTAATAGATGCAAAGCCTGATGTAATAAACCACAACCTTGAGACTATAAAAAGGCTTTATCCATCAGTTAGACCACAGGCCGATTATCAAAGGTCATTATCTATTCTCAAATTCATTAAGGAAAAAGATAAAGCCCTTATTACAAAGTCAGGATTTATGCTTGGCCTCGGCGAGCAAATAGATGAGGTCTATGATATGATAGATGACCTTGCATCAGTCTCATGTGATATACTCACTATTGGTCAATACCTAATGCCATCTAAGAAAAACATCAAGGTGGTTGAATATATAAAACCCGAGGTCTTTGAAGAGATAAAAACATATGCCTTGCAAAAGGGCTTCAGATATGTTGCATCTGGACCACTTGTAAGGAGTTCAATGAATGCCGAGATGATATTAAACAAATTATCTGGAGGTTTTTAGTGATTAACGAACAGGCTCTAAGAGAATATGCCCTAAAAAAATTCTCAAACTCAAGGGCAATAGATATAAAAAGGCTCGGTTCAGGGGTTCATGGGACAGGTTTCATGATAAAAGTAACCCCAGACAACGGCGATGAGACTTTACTTGTGGTCAAAGACCTTTACCCACACGGATTAGGACATGATTATCCATCAGATAGGGCGAGCGTTTTTCTCATGGCGTTAGATGAATACAACAATATCCCTAAACACGTTAGAGCGATAGATGTATTAGGGATTGATGCAGATGGACATATTCACTCAATTGGTGGCAACAAAGAATACTATCTTTTAATGGAACATGTAGAAGGAACAGACTATTTCAACGACCTTGAGTCAATGAAAGACAAGCCATCACTCACACAAAGTGACAAAACTAAGATAGAGACTATGGTGAGATATCTCGTATCAATACACTCAACAAAGAAAGAAGATAAACACCTGTATTGGCGTAAGGTAAGAGACACAATAGGACATGGAGAATGCCTGATGGGTGTATTCGATATCTATCCAGATGGCACCATACCCTATGAGGAGATGGCAGAGATAGAAAAGATGTGCATAGACTGGAGAGTCAAACTCAAGTCAAGGCATCACAGACTGTGTCAGATCCATGGGGATTTTCATCCCGGTAACATCTGGTTTAAGGGTGACAATGATTTTATATTACTTGATAGGAGCCGTGGTCCATTTGGTGATGCCGCAGATGATATAACAGCATTGACTATCAATTACATATTTTACTCCATTATGTATAATGCAAGATTCGTTGGCGCCTACAGAGAGGCATTTGAGGAATTTTTCAGTCAATACATATCATTATCAAAAGATTCAGAACTGCTTGAGGTGTTAGCCCTTTTTTATGCCTTCAGGGGTGCAGTGGTATGTAACCCAATATTTTATCCAAAACTCCAACCAGAGAGAAGGGCTATCATCCTAAACTTCATCAAAAACATCCTCAGTGACGACAGACTTGATATACAATCAATCAATAAGTATCTGGAGGCTTAAGACATGAAAAGTCTCATAGATAAAATAATAAACGATGAAATAGATATCCCATCGCAACCTCAAACCGCATTAGAGGTACTCTCACTCATTGAAGAAGATAACACACCGTTACAAAAACTCCAAGATCTCATGCAATCAGACCAGCAGATATCTGCAACTGTCCTTAAGATAGCCAATGCCCCAATTTACAATACTGGTAAATCCATAAAAACAATCACAGAGGCCATCAATCATCTCGGTTTGCACACCATCGCTGCAATCGTGTCTATGATCTCACTAACCAATCTTGTCACTGGAGGGAAGGCTGATAAGACAATAATAGACCACTGCCTCACCGTCTCAAGGATAGCAACCCAGCTATGTATGTGCTGTAAAAACGTTAGTAAGGAAGAGGCGTTTATTGCAGGCACCCTGCACGATATTGGTAAAAACATTCTGCATGTGTATGTAACCGACAAGTATAAAAAGGTAAAATCCTTAGTCAATAAGCAAGGAAAATCCTTTTATGAGGCAGAAGATGAGATACTCGGGTACAACCACTGTCAGGTCGGATACATACTCGCTAAAAAATGGAAGTTTCCAATCCAATATGCATATGTAATCAAAAATCATCACAACATCATCAGTGAATCACAAAAGGTTCATATACCGTTAAAGAATGACGAGGCATTATGCTATCTGATAAGGGTTGCGGATATCCTTGCCTTCCAGATTGAAGGAATCTCTATCTATGACAACCAACTTGATATACTCTTAAAAAGATTAGGCATCACAAAGGTCTCTTACGAAAAGGTAAAAGAGAGGTTTCTAAACAGTTTATAACACTAAT
>JBDNDH010000136.1:0-4788 GCA_046719235.1 Thermodesulfovibrionales bacterium | reverse complement strand
AAGTCTGGCGCATCGATCGTAAATGATGTAACAGGGCTTGGATACGATGAAGAGATGGTATCACTGATCGCAACCCATAAGGTCCCTGTAATAATAATGCATATGAAGGGGACGCCTAAGGATATGCAAAAAAACCCTGTCTATTCTGCCCTTATACCTGAGATAATGGATTTTTTTAGGGTAAGGATAAAAAAGGCCTTAGATGCAGGCGTAGATGAACGGCAAATCATCATTGATCCTGGTATCGGTTTTGGTAAGACCTTTCATCACAACCTTGAAATAATAAACAACCTTTCTGAGTTTTTGGCATTACAAATGCCAATAGCCATTGGCGTATCACGAAAGGCATTTATTGGGGCTATACTTGGTAATCTACCAACATCAGAGAGGCTTGAAGGGACAATCAGTGCATCGGTTATAGCGGTTTATAATGGGGCTCGGATATTAAGGGTGCACGATGTAAAGGAGATTGTTAGGGCTGTCAAGGTGGCTGATGCTATAAGAAACAACAGCATGCCCATGGATTAAACGTAAATATCCACCCTCCCAGCCTTTGATGCTACATTTGAGGATGCTTTACTTAGGTTTGCTAAAAGGTCTGCCATTTGTTTCTCTGTCTCTATGATGTTTTTCATCACGGCTGTGGAGATGTTTAACTGTGTTAAGCCGGTTTTAGCATATAGCCCTGCTGTGATGCTTGAGATCTCTGACATCTTTATCCCCTCCTTTTTATAAACAAGTTATCGTTAATGCAGGATATGACTTTAACAAAGATCCAGCAAACTGCCAAAATCAAGTCTGATCATAGTGAAACAACCTTGGACCCCCTTGCATAAAAATAGTCTTCAAAGGCAAGTCCCTTAAACTACACCATATCTGTCACCGATGCCTATTATATCATCGTATGCAGCTGCGATGATACAAAATGTCATCGGGACGGTAAACAAGAGTCCAACTAATAACGCTAAGGTGCCGACGATATTAAGTAAAACTATGCAAAGGCAAAAAAGGAAGAAGGAAAACCACTTTTTAGTAATGAGTTTTCTACTTGTCTCCATTGCCTGCCAAAATTCCATCTTTTTATCTGCCACCAGAGGGATTGTAAATACATATGCAACCATTAGATAGATGCCAGGTATTACGAGCAGGACATAGCCAATCACAATAAAGATAGAGGTCACTAACCCAGCAAGAAAAAGTGGTAAGAAGAGGCTGAACCCCCTGAAAAACACCTTGAATTCAATCTGCTCATTTCTCATAAGACTAAATCCACCAAAATAAAAACCAGCCATCAAGGGTGTGCTTATGAGCCAGCTCGTAATCGGACCTACTATAGGGATAAAAGCAAGTATGGTGTGTATCAAGAACAATACGACGGTGAACCCTATGAACAACCCCATGTTAGATCTGAACAGATCCCAACCTCTTGAAAAATAAGACTTTATCTTGACATCGTATTCAGAAGATATAAGATTGTTGATAGCCTCAGCATCAAATCTTTTACCAACCTCAAAGGCGGCGCTATCAATTCCAAACAAATTTTGTCTAAATGCCTCTGGTATGACCTCACCACCATCATTAGGACAATACCTTACACCCTTTGGATAATCTTTACCACACTTGACACATCGAGGTATTAACTTTTCCTTTGTTGTTAGTTGAGAACCATCAACATCGCAGAATTTTGTCCCATCAGGGAACTGTTTTTCACACTTTGGACATACTGGCTCTATAAGATATTCCTTTGCAATATCACATCCACACCTTGGGCAAAACCTCGTTTCTTCTTGTAAGCCTGTGGAACACTTAGGACAGTTTATCATTTTAGATCTCCTTTTTTTAGTATAGGGCATACTAATTTAAATCAATTTGCCTGTTATATGCAATCGTTTTTTTATTTTATTTGCATTATCTCATAACAATATGTTATATATTTAATTCGCTTGAGTAATTTTTACTCCATGCCCTTTTCACATATAAAAGGGCTTAATATCCATGTGGAGGTTTTAATGAACATTTATGAAACTGCAGTAATCCTTAACCCAAATCTTTCCGAGGAAGAAACAAGGTCAGCCATTGAGAAAATCACCAATCTTATCACATCTAATGGTGGTGAGGTTCTGAAGATTGACAATTGGGGTAAGCGAAGGCTGGCTTATGAGCTCAACAAACACAAGATGGGTGTTTACTCATTCCTACTCTTTAAGTCTCCTTCGGAACTGATAAAGAAACTTGAGGCGTATTTCAAGGTATTTGATGTGGTAATCAAGTTTATGGTTATCAAACTCACTAAACATCAGATATCTGCTCTGCCAAAGGGATTGGCAGATGATATACCTGTGAATCCTGAAGAAGTGAAGACTACCTCTGATGTTTAACAGGATTATACTGATAGGAAGACTCACAAGGGACCCAGAGTTGCGCTATGCCCCAAGTGGAATGGCCTTTGCCAGTTTCTCACTCGCTGTCAATACAAGATCAAAACAAGGCGATGAAACAAGGGAAGAGGTATTATTCATTGACTGTGTGATATTTGGTAAACAGGCTGAAAACTGCAAACAATTTATCACAAAGGGTAGTCTTATATTAGTGGAGGGCAGACTTAGAGAAAGGAAGTGGGAATACGAAGGGCAAAAGAAGAGTAAGATGGAGGTATTGGCGAGCAATGTCCGTTTCTTACACAGAAAAGATTCTGCTATGCAGGATATCTCTTCAGAAGATTTACCTGCACCAGATGAAATGAGCAAAGAGGAACCATTTTAAAAATCAAAGAAGGAGATAAAATCTAATGATACAGAACAAGAGATTTCAGAAAAAAAAGTTTTGCAAGTTTTGTGCTGAAAAAGTTGCTTTTATTGACTACAAAGATATAAGGACTTTAAAGGGATTTATCACAGAGAGAGGTAAGATACTTTCAAGAAAGATGACAGGCACTTGCTCTGTTCATCAAAGGGAGTTGACAACTGCTGTAAAAAGGGCTCGCAATATAGCACTTTTGCCGTTTATGGAAAGATAGTATGAGGATACCTCGGAGCTGGTTGCCTATAATCTCAAATAAGATAATCCATAATATCGAGAAGAAAAATCTTGCTAAGTTAAATGTGCCAAAGCAGCAGGCTATTGAAGAGACTGAAAGGTTACTCTTTGATGAACTGTCAGTTGAGGATAGGCTAAATGAGGAGGTAAGGGAAATGCTCAAAAAGTTTGAATCTGAGATAGAAAAAAACAGACTTGACTACAGAAAACTTTTTGAGATGACAAAAAACAAACTCATAAAAGAACGTAATATAGTCTTATAATGTTAAAAGACGAAAAGATCAGACACCTCACACACTATCTGCTGAAGGGCCTATTAGATAAAGGGATTATCACCCTTATTGATGAGCAAGAGAAGATTATCAAGGAGATAAAGAGGACAATCAGTGAGGAGTTACGATTAGGCGAGAGCATAGATGGTGTTGTCCGTAAAAAGATTGACTCTTTGTCAAAAAGACCTATTGAGGGAAGCCCCGAATGGGATATACTGTATAAAAAATACTTTAGTGAAGAAGAGGCTCGTAGGGGGAGAAGATAGGGGTTTTTTTTACCAACATCGACGAATCTCATATCAAGAGAGAAAAGGCGCTTGCAAGGGTATTAAGACAATCAAGTTGGTGGAAGAGTAAGATTGCTACCGGGCGGTGTTATTACTGTAACGCTGTTGTGTCTCCAAAAGATTTAACTATGGATCATGTAGTCCCTATTGTGCGTGGTGGCAGATCGGTAAAATCTAATATTGTAACTGCATGTAAGACCTGTAACAATAAAAAGAAATATCTACTTCCATCAGAGTGGGAAGAGTATCTGAATATGCTCAAGCAAGATAAGGAAGATTGAAGACCCTTGACTTTATCAGAGACATAAGGTTTTATCAGTATAAAGATGGCTATAGGGTATCAGTTGATGCAGTTTTATTATACGATTTTGTAAATCTCCCACGCCTTCAAACAATCATCGACCTTGGTGCTGGTTCAGGTATCATAGGACTTTTGCTTGCAAAGAGGTATCCTAATTCATCGGTTACCCTCGTAGAGATACAGTCAAGATTAGCTGCGCTTGCCAATGAAAACATTGCCCTTAACAACCTTGACAGCAGGGTTAGTGTCATCAACACGGATATCAAGGACCTCTCAACTCAATACAGCATTGCCGGAAAGATAGATGTAGTGGTTTCAAATCCACCTTTTAGAAGGGCTAAGACCGGTCTGATAAGCCCAAACGATGAGAAGGCACTTGCAAGACATGAGGTCAATCTGTCACTTAGCCAGCTACTAAAGGCATCATCGGATATATTGAGGCATCATGGACATCTATATCTAATCTATCTTCCTGAAAGGCTTTCAGAGGTTATACTTAAAATGCGGGAAAATGCATTAGAGGTCAAAAGGCTAAGATTTGTGCACTCCTTTTCAAATACGCCGGCAAAGATGGTATTAATCGAAGGGGTAAAAGGGGCGAAACCAGGTCTTAAGGTGATGCAGCCTCTTATAATCTACAAAGATAAGTTTTCATATTCTGATGAGGTAATGGATATCTATAAGTCAGGGCTTGAAAATTAAGAACATACAAAGACGGTAATATTCTCTCTTTGGGCTAAACGGGTTAAAATAAACATCTATCTGCCATCTTTATCCTTTACATAGCAGGGGATTTTATAAATTTCCTTTGATTACCCTTATCGTCAGTGGAGTTTTTTTAATAGTCTGTAAGGAGGGCTGTTTTTTAGGTATAATAATCTGTTGCCGCGCA
>JBDNDH010000135.1:0-4849 GCA_046719235.1 Thermodesulfovibrionales bacterium | reverse complement strand
TAGGATACCCTGAAAGTAAAGGAAAGATCTGTATAATGGGTCAAGGAGGGCAGGACCAGCATCTCTGCTAAAAAGGGTTGCCCATATGTATGAGTAGGCATTTGCTAAATCTCCTCGTGTTATAAATTCTATCTGACAAACCCTCACCAAAAAACTAAAGGCTATCAATAATCCTTTTAAGTGCGTCTCTTTTATTATCATCCATGCTTAGAAACTTCAAGGCGTATCTTACTCTCGTAGATTGCAGGCTTGTATCAATGGCTTGTATCCTTATCACTAAAGCGTCTATAAGTAAAGATGAATTTTTCTGATTAATGGATATCAAGACGTTATCAAGGACATTAGGGGCGCATTTATAACGAGGCACATCGATTAAAGCCCCACCGAGACTCAAATCTATAAGGTCACACACAGACTCCTTTTCTTCAAAAATCAAAACTATTTCAAAGTTTGCTACATGCCTTGCATGCTCTCTTCTATCAAATCTCTCATCTATCTCCCTTAACCTTAGTACAAGGTCGTTTATAGTAAAAGGGATGACTATGTAAGTGTTTGCACCTGATTTGAGAGCCCTTATAATTTCCTCCTTAGAGTCTCTATATGCCATTGCCAATATGTAAGTGTCTTTACTTAGATTGTTTTCTTTCAGGGTTTTTATTAATTCTGTGGCTTTGAGATCTGGTTCAACCACATTTAATATCACAAGGTCATATTTTTTCTGGTCGATCTTTGTAAGTGTGTCAACAAATTCAGACGACTCATCTATATCAACATTCTTAAAACTCCTCTCTATGCCAAATTTTATGAAATTCCTATGCTCTCTTGATGATTCAACAACGAGTATCTTACTCGTGATAGCCACTATGTAAACCTCTGGACTGTAAACTTATATATATCTACATCTTCTTCATCTGGTCTTATACCAGCCTTACTCTTTGTTATATTAATCTGTTCTTGGACTGTGTCAACTCCTTTTAAGTCTGGTAATAACAGACCTCTTCTAAGACCCTTTGACACTATGATGCCATATTTTTTTGGGTCAAGTTCATTGATGTCTCTTACAAGTTGTGGTGGTGAGAGTACATCAACGGATAAATCAATATCATTGAGTTCATCCAAAGATACAGGGGGGAATCTCGGATCTCTTACTGCGGCAGAAACCGCATTTTGAACTATTTCAGTGTAAATATTATCGGTTGAAGGCTGGAATGTGCCGATACATCCCCTGAGAATTCCGAATTTTTTTAAGGATACAAAGACCCCTGCCTTTACTTTCATGTCTTCAGGGATATCATCTGGCGCTGGAAGCATCTTGCCGACCGATAAGTAATGCTCAATAGCCTTTCTCGCTAATTCAACATAAGGATGTCTTTTAGCCAAAATTCCTCCCAACCAATATCCTATCTTTTTCTTGTAAGCGAATACTCTGATAATGCCAAAAGACTTTGTTTTGCAGGCGAGTCCTCAAATATTATAAGGGCATCCTTAGCCTCTTTAACAAACTGACTTGCTATCTTTAGCGAATCTCCTATGGAATCATACTTACTGAATAAATCCAATATCCTCTTCAGACGTTTGTTCTTCCCCTTTTGCTTGTTATGTTGTGCAATTATCTCGCAAACCTCCTGCTTTTCGTCTGTTGATGCTGAATTTAATAGATTTATAAGCGGTAAGGTTATTTTCCCCTCCTCGAGATCTTTGCCTAATTGTTTGCCGAGATCCTTGCTCTCTGCAGAATAATCCAGTATATCGTCAACCAACTGGAATGCCATACCTGTTTTAAATCCAAACTCGGCAAGTTTATCCTCTTTTTCTCTGTCTGATTGGCCTATAATTGCACCGATCCTACAGGCGCAAGAGATAAGGGCTGCTGTTTTGCCCTCAATAATCTTGTAGTATTCCTTGAGGGTTAGATCTGGATTTGCAGTCTTTTCAAGCTGGATTATCTCTCCTTCTGTCATCTTGGTGGTCGCATTTGATAGTGCATCCATGATCTTTTGATTATTTAGCCCAACGGCTAATCTGAGCGCATTTGAGTATAGATAGTCACCCACAAGTATTACTATCTGGTTTCCCCATTTGGAATTGGCAGAAGGCATGCCACGTCTCGTTTTTGCTCCATCAATGACATCATCATGAAGTAGTGAGGCGGTATGTATAGCCTCTATGATTGACGCCAAGAGGTATTTGCTATCATCCTTTGCACCGGATAATTCTGCACTTAGCAAGAGAAAAAGGGGTCTCAGTCTCTTACCCCCACTTTTTACAATGTGAAAGCCTATTGTTGGCAAGATGGATGAGTAACTATCAAATATCTTTACCAGACATCTTTCAACCTTATCTAGTTCTTCTTTGTATTGCCCTATTATACTCTCGTGATTTGTCATTTTTTGTCTGCAATACTCATTAGCTCAAAAGGCTTAAAAACCCCTTTTTCGGTGATTATAGCGGTTATCAATTCTGCTGGTGTTACATCAAAGGCTGGATTGAGTGCTTTTACACCTTCTGGGGCAATCCTTTGTCCTTGAATAATGGTTACCTCCTCTTCAGCTCTTTGTTCTATGGGTATATCATCACCAGTTTTAATGCTAAAATCTATACTACTTGTGGGCGCTGCCACGTAAAAAGGTATGGCATGTCTTTTACACAAAACAGCCAAAGAATATGTGCCTATCTTATTTGCAACATCACCGTTACAGACTGTCCTGTCAGTCCCAACGATTGCCATGTCTATCATTCCCTTTTTCATAAGCCAGCCAGCAGTGTTGTCAGTGATAAGTGTGACATCAACACCATTTTGCATGAGTTCCCATGCAGTGAGCCTTGCACCTTGTAGCACAGGCCTGGTTTCATCTGCAAAAACCTTTACCTTTTTACCCTGAGAAACTGCTGTATAGATAGGTGCTGTGGCTGTGCCATACCCTCCAGTTGCCAACGAACCTGCATTACAATGTGTGATTATGCTGTAGCCGTCTTTTATAAAGTTGGCACCAAACTCCCCGATCATCTTATTTACCTTTACATCCTCTTGTAGTATCAAAAGTGCCTCTTTGACGATAAGATCTTTTAACTCATCGATAGTCTTGTCTGAATTCTTTAGTATAAGGGAGTCTAACCTATCAACAGACCACTGAATATTGACTGCGGTAGGCCTTGTAGATATAAGAACATCCATTACCTTCTTCATGTTTCTATAAAAACCTTCAAAGTACGACGCATTTTGTTGTCTGGCAGATAGAGCGATCGCCATCGCTGATGCGATTCCAATCGCTGGAGCCCCCCTGATTGAGAGCTGTTTTATAGCATCTGCTACCATTAGATAATCCAAACATTCTATGTATCTAACCTCATGAGGTAACAACCTTTGATCAAGTATTAGTATCCTGTCTTCCTGCCATTTTATAGTTTCAATCAATGCATTCACCTCTTTTAAATACCTTCAATCGTGCAATTATAACCAAGTAAAGTATCAATTATCTACTATGAAAAAGATTTAACCTTATTTAATCCAATTTTAACGCTAAAAGTGAGAGTTTTAAAAATATTGAGATGAAAGACAGTGTAGGATAAAAAAGGATTATACAGGATAAAAAAACCACCATGGATGCTTGCCATGAGACGCTTCATTTGAAGACAAGGCAAAGGGGGGCCAGTTTTCCGTTGGAGAGGTCTTGAGATTTGCGTTAACTAATTTAATTTTCGGTTTGAATGCAATATTAAACTAAATTGTGATATATTTTTATGTCATCAAAAATCGATTTAAGCCTTACCAGAAACACAAAAATGCATTTAGATAATATTAATAAGACCGGATCACTCATAAAGCGCATTGGGGTGCCACCGCAACCTGATATTGTGGTCAAACTCCTAAAAATGATTAATCAAGAGAATTTAGATATTCAGGATGTTGTTGACATAGTTAGCAGAGACGTATCACTGTCAGCCAAGACACTTAAGATAGCAAATAGCCCATTCTTTAGAAAGACAAAGGTTGATAATATTCATCAGGCAATATGTATATTGGGTATAAGAAATTTTTATACAATTATACTTACTGCCTCACTTGAGGAGGCACTCAAGGTTGATAAGGTCATACTCAAAAAATTCTGGAGACATTCAAAAATCACAGCCCTTTCCTGTTCTTTAATTGCCCGGGAGATTGGTTTTAGTAGTGAAACAGCATACCTCGCAGGGCTCTTCCACGATGTAGGTATTGCACTGATGCTCGACAGATACCCTGATTACCTCGAGATTGAAGACTATGCACTTTATCCATTAGACATATCGAGGCTTACAGACAAGTATGAAACAGTTACAGGTTATGAGAGCGGGATATATAACACAAATCATGCCGTTCTTGCCTATGCAATGGCACAATCTTGGGGACTTGCCGACACCGTTTGTCAGGTGATAATTAATCACCATAGGATTCAGAAGGTTATACAGAATACCAAAGAAGACATACTCTTTAACATTCTGCGAATCTCAGAAGCCCTCGCCTACAAGTACGAGTTTGATGAATCTAATAAAGGTGATTCCGTTAAGGCTGAGGCATCTCATGTATTGGATAAAATCAACATTCAAAACATTTATCAAAAATTAAAGGACATGGCAGATGAATCCCCTATCTGATATCCTTGATACGACAAAGGGTTTAAATGTGCTGGTAGTTGAAGATGACCCCTTTGTGAGAAGCTTTATCTATGATTCTATAAGTGACAAGTTTAATATGGTCATTAGGGCAAATGATGGATTAGACGGGCTTGAGGCATTCAGAAAAGGACGGTTTGACCTCATAATAACCGACCAAAAGATGCCTCGCATGACAGGACTCTCTATGGTGAGGGAG
>JBDNDH010000134.1:0-4865 GCA_046719235.1 Thermodesulfovibrionales bacterium | reverse complement strand
AGTAGTAGTAGTAGTTGGTCTTGGCTTAATGGGTATTATACATGTGATACTCAGCAGGCAATACGATCCAAGCAAGGTGATTGGTATAGATAAGGTGCCATTCAGATTGAAAAAGGCATTGGAGTTTGGTGCTGACGCTGTAGTGAATCTTGAGACAGAAAACCCCAGTGATGTTATTAGAGATGCCACAAATGGTGAATTAGCAAATATTGTAATAGTCTGTCCAAACAGCATCAAGGCAATAAAAGATTCATTTAATTATGTAGGTGATGGTGGTAGGATAGTCTTATTTACACCATCAAAACCCGGAGACAGACTCACAATACAGCCCAATGAACTCTACTTTAGAGACATATCTATCACTACGTCATACTCTTGTGGTCCAGAGGACACAAAAAAGGCATATTCTCTGATTTATGATGGTTCTATCATACCTTCTCGTCTCATCACACACAGATTTACCCTATCTGAGGTCAAAGAGGCATTCCATATAACCTATAGGGCGCAAGATTCACTAAAGGTCATGATTAATCTTTAGACATATTTCATAAACTGTAATGTTGAAAAAGTTTATCAAATCTCTAATCATTAAGAATAAGGACCTTATTTACAGGGAAGGACAGTTCTTAAACGGTTTCTTTACACTACTATTTAAACAGATAAATACAGGACAAAGTTGGACATCAGAAGAGATCGCCTTACTAAAAAAGCATTTTTTGCACCTATCTGCCTATATCCCTGTGTTTATGCTCTTTTTGTTACCCGGCGGTAGCCTATTACTACCATTTCTTGCAGAGATTCTTGACAGAAGAAGTGGCAAGAGAGATACTCCAGCCTGATATATAATGAAATATTTCAGAAAAAGGATTATAATAGTAGTCCGACTTAAGATTAAACATTCGTCTAACCTCAAAGATAGATAATGGAAATTTCATTAAATAGAAACACCCTACAAAACATAAAGGGCTACTCCCTAAATACAATCTCAAATATCAATCAGGCTTTTAGCCGTATCTGGGATTTTTTGACCATCAGCATAGCCCATCCTTTTATCTATTCTGGCAAGGCAGTTACTGTTTCCTTAGAGCATGGCGCTCTGTGGCTGTCTTATGGTTATGGGGTGGCTGGTAGTGTTAGGCTCAAAAATTACAAATCCATCAAAATTGAATCACAAGAGATACCAAAACCTTCAGAGGTAGTATCATCTACAATATCCTTTGTGAGAGAAAGCAACATAAACATAAAAGAAATAGTATTATGTATCCCCAAAAGCCTTGTTGTTACACGACTTGCAACACTCCCCATATCAGTCAAAGACAACATCGCAGATGTAATAAAATATGAACTTGATAGATTGACACCCTTTAACAAGGATGAGGCATTCTTTGACTACAAGATAGTCAAAGAGGACGCCCAGAAGATTACACTACTGATATCAACTGTAAAGAGGGCTGTCCTAAATCCATATCTTGAGGCATTTCAGTCTGTTGGTATCAGTGTAAGGTCAGTCAGCGTATCCATAAATGCCTTAGGGACGATCCCAAGATATAAAGACAAGACAGATAATTTTACCGTCTTAAACCTTAAATCCAATCACTGTGAGGTCGGCATATTTCAAAATGGCAGATTAGTGAGTGCCAACCATACTGCTATCAATCCATCGGATGACGAAGGCAAAATCCTTGATGCTATAAGCCAACTAATAAAAAGGACATCTGTTGTTAGTCCGGACATCTCATCAAACAAACAAACACTCTATATACTTTTAAACCACCATACAGAAAGGCTACTTGAGCAGATAAAAAATAAGATTACACCATACATCAAGGTAATCGATACCAGAAGAGAAAATATACTGGACTTCCCATCCTTACTGCAGGCAGACCACACATCAATAGCATCACTCATTGAGGCACTCTGGTATAAATCCGATGGTTTTGACCTTCTCAGATCAGAAAAAAAGACCACATCTCACAAGCCCACATTGTCAACCATCATATTAATTTTGTGTCTATTGTCAATTATAGGTGCATATTTCTTTGCCCCTGTCCACTTAGAGCGAAAAAAGATAAGGTATTTAGAGGGGCTCATAAGGCAGAAGAACCCCGAGGTAAAAAGGGCTGAAACACTACAAAAAGAAAAGGATACCATCATAAAGGAGATCACCCAGATAGAGGACTTTAAACATTCAAAAACGATGTCTATTGATATCATCAAGGAGATGACAAATGTATTGCCCAAGAATGCATGGCTTACAAGATTGAGGATTTCAGACAAAAGGGTAGAGATTGAAGGTTATGCAGCCTCTGCATCAGAAATATTGGCAAAATTAGAGACTTCAAAATACTTTGAAAAGGTAGAATTTGCATCTCCCACATACAGAGACCAATCTATGAAGATGGATAGATTTCAGATAAAGATGGAGATTGAGGAACAGTAATGTTAAACATACAGGTGAGATATGAAGAAAAATAGACTTTTATTCTTTGCAATCCCTGTTATGATAGTCCTTTTAGTCATGACACTTTATGAATATGGCTACCTGAGCCTCGTTGAGGAGATAAATGCCTTGCGTGAAAGGAGGGCACTAAAGGAGAAGACCCTCAAAAAATACAACGAGACAATAGCCAATATCCCCCTACTTGAAGAGGATATAAACAAACTGAAAGAGATGAAAAAAGGATTAGAAAACAGGTTATTTCAAGGACAAACTGTGGCACTTGCCTCCGCATCGGTGCAAGACACTGTAAAAGGGATAGTCATCGCAAATAAGGGTAACATCACAGGAGAGAGGATCGGCAAGACTGAGGACCTTGGTAGTGTAAAGATTCTCAACATAAGTATCGATATGATCGTCCCAGACACAAAGGCATTGTCTGATATCCTATACCTCATCGAGACAAGGATGCCCTATCTGGTCGTTAAAGAGGTAGATACACGGGTAAGAAACTTTAGAGAACCTCGTGATCTGTTGGTAAAGTTAGACATCTCGGCGTTGACTACGGGCAAATAATGGTTAGGCGATTTTTATATAACATCAATATCATAAATGTAATGCTACTTGTATGCATATTCTTTTTTACAATGTATCTTTTATTGCCTGCCTATAAAGTTAACTATAAAAAGCAGTATCAGGTAAAGGTAGAACCATCACAAAGGGACGAAGACATAGACGACCTTGTAGAAGAGTTCAAACCGTTACCACTGAATGACTATATCGTCATAAGTGATTTAAACCTATTTCACCCCGAAAGAAAGATACCACCATTACAACCTGTAAAGGTAGAACTACCAAAACCGGAACTTATCTTATATGGCACCCTCGTAAGTGCTGATGCAAAGATTGCATATCTTGAAGACATAAAGGCCCCTATCACTACACCAGGAAGGGGTAAAAGGCAAAGGGCAATGAAGATTGGTGAGGCGATAGGTGGGTTTGTCCTCAAGGAGATACACCCAGATAAGATCGTGCTTATAAGGGGTGAAGATACGATGGTTGTCAATGTGATAGATCCTAAGAAGAAAAGGCAACAAGTAGAACCATCTCCAGCCCATGGAACCAAAAGAAGATAGTTTATCTTGTTAACCAGATACCTCAAGACATTAGGACGATGGGCAATTGAAAGGGTAAGATTGATAGGCAATATGACTATCTTTCTCTGTAGTGCGATATATTATACCTTTCAGCCCCCTTTCAAATTTGGTTTATTACTTAAGCAGATAAGATTTTTTGGCTCAAGATCGATGATAGTGGTCGTTTTAACTGGTGCATTTACCGGAATGGTGCTCGCACTTCAATTGTTTTACACCCTAAGGAAATTTGGTTCAGATGCACTATTAGGTCCTGCAATTGCCTTGAGTCTAATCAGGGAACTCGGTCCAGTTTTATCTGCCCTGATGGTTACTGGTAGGGCAGGCTCGGCGCTTACGGCAGAGATAGGTATTATGCGTATCTCAGAACAGATAGACGCACTTGTCTCAATGGCATTAAATCCTTTTAGGTATCTCATAGTCCCCAACATAGTGGCCGGTATAATCACATTCCCCCTACTGACTGCTATCTTTGATGTTGTTGGTATATTTGGGGGCTATTTTGTGGCAGTTAATCTGCTTGGGTTGAGCGAGGGGACCTATTTTTCCCAGATTGATACCTTTGTAGATATGGAGGATGTAAAGATTGGTCTTTATAAATCCTTGAGTTTTGGTGTGATTGTCTCCTGGATATGCTGTTTTAAGGGTTACAACACTGGGTATGGTGCCGAAGGTGTCAGCAAGGCAACTACTGAGGCTGTTGTCCTTTCATCAGTATTGATCCTCGTATGGGATTATTTCCTCGGGTCAGTATTACTGTAGGAATTAAATAGTGATAGAGATTAAAAACATTACAAAGACATTCAACAAAAAGACCGTTTTAAATGGGCTCTCCTTGGACATTAAACAAGGAGAGATAATGGCAATAATAGGTAGAAGTGGTGGTGGTAAGAGCGTATTGTTAAAACACATCATCGGCTTACTGAAACCCGACAGCGGTAATATATTCATCAAAGGGGAGGATATAGCAAGGGCAAGGGGAAGATCTCTTGATAGGATAAGAAACATGTTTGGTGTATTATTTCAAGGGGGTGCACTTTTTGACTCCATGACGGTATTTGAAAATATAGCCTTCCCACTCAAAGAAAAGACCAAACTCGGCAGATTGGAGATATCCCAAAGGGTCAATATGGCACTTACAGATGTGGGGCTTACCGATGTGGAGGATAAATACCCAGCAGAGTTAAGTGGTGGCATGAGAAAGAGGGTAGCACTTGCAAGGGCATTGATTACCGAGCCTGAACTGGTCTTGTTTGACGAGCCCACTACAGGTT
>JBDNDH010000133.1:0-4878 GCA_046719235.1 Thermodesulfovibrionales bacterium | reverse complement strand
GGAGTCACAATGGCGCTATGTGGGCAGTGAAGCTTGGTTATAAAAATGTGTATCGCTATCCTGCTGGGATAAAGGGTTGGAAAGAGGCTGATTATCCAGTAGGCAAGATTGATAAATAATTCTATCAAAGGAGGGTTTAGATTATGAAGTATGGCGCAAGGAATACCATTACTGCAAAGGTAAAGTCTGTAAAAAAGGGTGATATAATGTCATTGGTTAAATATGATGTAACCGTCCCAGCTGAGATGGCATCTGTATTAACGACAGAGTCTTGTGAAGACCTCAATATCAAAGAAGGTGACACTGTAAAACTTGTAATCAAGGCTATCCATGTCCTGCCAGTAAAGGAATAATGTCATTTTAGGGGCAGCCCATGTGGCTGCCCCTATGTTTTGTAAATAAAAATGCTCCTACGACTAATTAAATAAAACCATAAAGGAGTTGCCATGAAACATACAAAATTGACCTATTTGCTAATCATTTCCATTATGGTATATGCCTTTGCAGGCACTGCCTTAGCCTCAGAGTATAAAATTATAGACACCAACGAGCTAAAAGCAATGATTGATGCTAATAGGAAAGACTTTGCATTGATAGACACCCGCACAAAAGAGGAATTTGAAGAAGCCCATATAATCACAGCAATCAACATCCCTGAAAAATCTTTTGAAAAACTTGCACCATCCATGCTGTCAGACAAATCCAAATTGCTTATCTTTTATTGTAGTGGTGTCAAATGTGGCAAGAGCAAAAGGACTGCCAAAATAGCTGAAAAGATGGGCTATAGCAATCTGGCAATCTATAATGAGGGTTACCCTGTATGGGAAGAGAGGGGTTTTAAGATAGTGCCAGGTCCGTCTTATGAGGCAAAGATAGAAACAACAAAGATTAAGCCAGAAGACTTAAAAAAGCTGATTGATGCAGGCTCCAAAGATTATGTCCTTATTGATGTCAGAGATGCCTCAGAGTTTAAAGAAGGCCATATCCCTACTGCCATGAATATCCCTGCTAATGAGATAGCGTCAAAGCAAGATATCTTGCCCAAAGAAAAAAAGATCATTGTTTATTGCAATGCTGGTAGCAGGAGCTATATGGCATACAGGAAGCTTATGAGGATGGAATACAAAAATATCAATCAGACATTGTTTGCAGACTGGCAGACTGCCAAACTGCCCATCTCTAAATAGTCTGACAAATATGGTCTAATAAACATGAATAGAAGAGATTTCCTCACACTATCAGGCATGGCATTGCTGTATATGTTTGCAGGTGATATTCGCCAATTGTCTGCATCTGCCTTGCCTGATAGGGCTAATAATCTTGTTGTAAAGGAAAAATCCATCTACATCTATACAGAGCTCAATCTAAAGAATGTCCTAAAAAGCAATCCTCACTGGGGCATTGTCTCAAGGAGTGGTAAACTTCAGGACAAGGCAATATTTAAGGCATACTGTGACGCCATAGACTTTCACGATGCACTTTTGAGTATAAGGGCAAGACCTGGTAATAACCTCACAGAAGACAACACAGGAGAGGCAGTAAAGGGCGATACATTGGGAGTCTCCCTTTTTTGGGAGGGCTCAAAAAGGCAATACTCATTGAAAGAAGCTATTGAAGACACTTCAGGCAGAGGATTTACCATCAAATTTGGTGGTAACAAAGCAATGGCACAGAAGGAAAACACTGGCTGTATCATGTGCCTTGAGAGTTGCTGGCTGGGTATTACAAGCAATGCAGAGTATCCAAACATCAGCAATCTCAAAAGGACACTCTCGCCAAACTCACGCTTCAAAGGCAACGAGGCAATCTTGCCAAAGGTGGATGGGCATCCTATAATAGTGAGGTTTGAGCTTAGTAAATGACAATAAGTGTCATCATCCCCACTTACAACGAGGCAGAGAGAATTAGGGATTGCATCCAGTCTGTCAAAGGGCTTTCTCCTTCTGAAATCATAGTAGTAGATGGTGGCAGCACTGATGAGACCATAGATATTGCTAAACAAGAAGGTGCGATCATTATCCACTCCACAAAGGGCAGAGGCATTCAGCTAAACAAAGGCGCCTCTTTTGCAAAGGGCGATATCCTCATGTTTATCCATGCAGATTCGAAGATTTTAACCGAAGACTACAATCAAATTGCCATGCTTTATAAGATGATAAAAGATATCAAAGACAATACGCACTCTGCCGGGGGATTTTTTAGGCTTAAATTTGATAGCAAAGGGCTTTCTGTGAGGCTTGTAGAACTCTTTGCAAACATTAGAGCAGAATTTTTTAGTTTGCCCTATGGTGATCAGGCAATATTTATTAAAAGGGAGTTTTTTAACTCTATCGGAGGCTTTAGAGACTATCCTTTTCTGGAAGATATAGACCTTGTAATGAGACTTAGAAAGATAAAAAGGCTTAGAGCCTTACCCTTTTGGGTGCTTGCATCATCAAGGAGGATTGATAAGGGCTATCCTCTTTCACCAGTTTTAGTGAGTTTGAGGAATGTTGTAATTGCAACACTGTTTATCCTTGGGGTGAGTCCCTATAAGTTACAGAGTCTGTATAAATAATAATATGGAGGAGGTATCAAAGATGAAAAAGATTACAAAGGTTGTGGTTGTATTTATGCTTTTTGTGTTGTTTGCTATGAATCAGGTGGCATCTGCAAATTATAAAGAGATGCCTACAAAAGACAAGCCTCTAATAATTGATGAAAAAAATAAGAAGTTACTGATTTACACAGAAGTCAATGAGATGAATGTCCATCAATCAAATGTGCATTGGGGGATTGTCTTTAAAGGTGGAAGGTTTCAGGACAGGGCTATATTAAGGTCTTATGCAAATCATCTGGATTTTCACGATGCCCTTGTAAAAATAGGTGCAAGACCGGGCAATAATCTCAATAAAGACACTATTGGGCATTATGTTGATGGTGAAACACTTGAGATTAAGGCGATTATACCACCATCAAACAAGGAATATAACTTAAATGAGATATTTCATGACGAAAAGGGCAAAGGTTTTCACATCAAATTTGGTGGAAACAGAAAGGCATCTGAAGAGCAAAATACAGGGTGTATTACCTGTCTTGAAAGTTGTTGGATTAGCATTTCAAGTAATGCCAACTATCCACAGACAGGTGCCATGAAGAGATTCATAAATCCTAACTCCAGATTTAAAGGTGTTGCAGAGGTGTTGCCTGGTGAAGGAAAACCTGTAATCCTTATCTACAGCATTAAAAAATAGGTGTAATACCATACAAATAAAAATATCACGATGATGATATTTGGAAGGGGTAAGTTATTATGGAGCCGTCTTTAGATAAAGCAAAGGCTGTTATAAGAGATTTCTCAGGGGCATGCATCTCCTGTGGCGTATGTAAAGATGTATGTCCCTTTTTGGTGAAATATGGCACACCAGATGAGATATTATCAAACAAGTCAGAGGATGTATTTAAGTGCACAAACTGCAAGGCTTGTGACTCAAGCTGTTCTGTTGGGTTATCTCCTTCTGAGGCATTACATTCACTTAAATATCAACTTGTCAGAGAGGGAGTTCTCTCAGAAAAGGCTAAAGGTAATTTGCAGTCAGCCTATGGATTTGCAATGAGGGGACACAAGTTCCCCTTTTCTTATTATCCAAAAACAGAAACAGTGTTTTGGCCCGGATGCTCACTCTCAGGCAGCACCCCTGAGGTTGTCAAAAAAACGGTTAAACTGCTCAGTGAGCATCTTAATACAAAGGTTGGACTCTGCCTTGACTGTTGTTTTGACCCGTGTTTTCAAAATGGGGATGTTGACACAGTTAAAAAGTCTTTTGAGGTTATAAGGCAGAGGTTTGAGGCACATAATATAAAAAATATCTATGTGGGTTGCACAAATTGTTACAAGGTCTTTTCCTTATTTTTACCAGATATGAATGTGAGACATGTCTTTGAGGCATTACCAGAAAAAAAATTGTCAACTGATGCCTATCTACATCACCCTTGTCCTGCATGGAGATTTGATAAGTTAAGGGATACACTAAAAGATAAATTGGGCCCAATCAAAGAAGAAGCAATTCAGCCAATGTGCTGTGGACTTGGTGGTGGAAGCAGTCGCCTTGATAGTGATCTCTCTGAGAGGTTTAGAGAAAGGGTAGTATCTGCCTCAAAAGAGTCAGACATTGTCACATATTGCAATGGTTGTAAAAACTATTTTTTACAGAAGGGCAAAAAGGTTTATCATGCCCTTGAGATCTTAACAGATGTCAAGCCCTTTGAGCAGCCAGTGTCGTCTGCAAAGAGATGGTTAAATAGATTGATACTTGCCTTTAGCCAAAGGATAAACATCAAGAAGATTGCCATTGCTTTGTTAGTGGTCTCACTGATTGTATTAACAACTGTATTAAGAAAAGAAGGATACATATCTGCAGAGTCATTGTTTGCCCTCATCGCAGAACATAAGTTTTTGGCACCTGCACTATTTATCTTTATCTATGCAATAGGCCCAAGCCTTTTTTTGCCAAGCCTACCACTTACGCTTGGGGCTGGTTTTTTGTGGGGTCCTGTTTGGGGAGTTGTATTTTCAATCACTGGTGCCACATTGGGTTCTTCGGTATCATTTTTGATTGCACGGTATATACTGGGTGATACCATCAAGGAACGTTTCAGCTACGCAAGATGGCAGATGCTCAAAGAAAAGGTCGAGAAACACGGCTGGAAGGCAGTGGCATTTACTAGGATAGTGCCAATATTTCCATACCCTGTGTTAAATTATCTCTTTGGTGTCACACCGATTCCGTTTTTACACTATCTCT
Organism: Thermodesulfovibrionales bacterium; assembly: GCA_046719235.1. Classification (GTDB taxonomy): domain Bacteria; phylum Nitrospirota; class Thermodesulfovibrionia; order Thermodesulfovibrionales; family Dissulfurispiraceae; genus DUZI01. Next base: position 94 of record JBDNDH010000133.1, on the reverse strand, counting down.
GGGCGACCTTCGTCTTTATGCTCCCTGCCTGTATTGCCTATACAGCCTTTGTCTCTGTTCGCCAGAACTCTGTTGCAACCGCGTCGATCCAGCT
>JBDNDH010000132.1:0-4899 GCA_046719235.1 Thermodesulfovibrionales bacterium | reverse complement strand
TTCTTTTATGTGTAATCTCTGACAGTGGGTTTGTCTGGTCCATAAATTGGCTCAATTGACTTGATCCAAAGAACTCTTTTATTGCAGCCATAACTGGTTTTGCATTAATCAAGTCATGAGGCATTGTATTTTCCACCTCAGTTAGGGTCATCTTTTCCTTGATAGTCCTTTCCATCCTGACAAGACCTATCCTAAACTGGTTTTCTAACAACTCACCAATACCTCTAACCCTTCTGTTGCCCAAATGGTCAATATCGTCAACATCACCCTTACCTGTCCTTAGGTTGAGGAGATACCTGACAATCTCAATAATATCCTTATCAGTCAATACCTTGCAGTCTAATGGGATATCAAGGTTAAGTTTTCGATTTATCTTTAAGCGACCAACTGCGGATAGATCGTATCTCTTGGGATCAAAAAATAGGCTATTAAAAAGATCCCTTGAGGCATCTACTGTTGCTGGTTCCCCAGGTCTTAGTTTTTTGTAGATTTCTTTGAGTGCATCCTCTTGTGATGCCATTTTATCGGTAAGGAGTGTCTCTCTTAGCGATGGCAGATAATTGACATTATCTATAAACAGTAATTTTAGGCTCTCAAATCCAGCATTTAATATCTTATTAAAGATCTCTGGTGTAATCTCTTTATTACTGTCTAATATTACCTCACCAGTTTTAGGGTCAATGATATCCTTAAGGGTTATCCTTCCGATGATGTCTTCTTCCTTAATAGGTATGGACTTTATACCCACATGTTCCATCTTTTTGATGGCAAATTTGGTTATCTTATTTCCCTCTTTTACTATAATTTCTTTAGTATCTGGGTTAACGATATTTACTGATGATTTTATCCCAATCAATACATCGCTAACTGTCCTGTGACAGACTCCATCCTTGCCTATCTTTATTTCCTCGATTGGATAGAATGTTTTTAGGAGGTCTTCATTAGAATATCCGAGGGCTTTTAAAACAACTGTGGCAGGTAGTTTTTTTCTTCTGTCGATACGGACATATAAGATATCCTTGGAATCGAACTCAAAGTCTAACCATGAGCCTCTCACAGGGATAACCCTCGCAGTGTATAAAGGCCTTCCGCTGATGTGGGTTTTGCCTTTATCAGGGGCAAAATATACACCAGGGGATCTATGTAGCTGGCTAACAATGACCCTCTCTACGCCGTTGATTATAAAACTGCCTGTTTCTGTCATGATCGGTATATCACCGACATAGACCTCTTGTTCTTTAGATTCTTTAAATTTTTTGTTGTTTTTATCATCCTTTTCAAAGATGTTTAATCTCACCTTTATCCTTAATGGTGATGAATATGTGAGCCCTTTGTGGAGGCACTCCCGCGGTGTTATCCTTGGGTCTTCAATACTGTAAGATATAAAATCTATTGATGCGGTGTCGTTATAGTCGGTAATCGGGAAGACACTCTTCAATGCTGACTGGATACCTTCATCTACCCTTTCATTAGGTGCAACATCCTTCTGTAAGAACCTCTCAAATGATTTTTTTTGGAATTCTACGAGATAGGGAATCCCTAAAGAGACTGGCACCTTGCCATAATTCACTCTCTCTCTTATTGGTGTTGTCATAACTCTCCCTTGATTATTCTGGATTATAGGGTGGTTTACAAAGGTACAACAACCACCCTATAAACGATCTTTTACTTTAATTTTTTTATTTAATCTCTACTTTTGCCCCTTCAGCCTCTAATTTAGCCTTTATAGTATCAGCCTCTTCCTTGCTGACTCCAGTCTTGACTGGTTTTGGAGCATTATCAACGAGGTCTTTAGCCTCTTTAAGACCAAGACTTGTGAGTTCTCTTACGACCTTGATTACCTGTATCTTTTTGTCGCCTGCTGATGCAAGGATAACGTCAAAACTCGTCTTTTCCTCTACTTCAGCTGCTGGTGCAGCCCCACCTGCAGCCGGCATAGCTGCCATTGCAACAGGTGCTGCAGCTGTTACACCATATCTCTCTTCAAACTCCTTTATGAACTTTGAAAGTTCAATAACAGTCATATTGTCGATAAATTCAAAAACCTCTTCTTTGGTTACAGCCATTTAAAAACCTCCTTTTTTATTGTTCTTTTTTGTTTTTGAGTGCTTCTAAAAGATACATGAATTTTGTAATTGGTGCACTGAATGCACATGCAAGCTTTGCTACAGGGGCATTTATTGTACCTGCAAGCATGCCAAGCAAGACATTTCGTGGTGGGAGTTTGGATATAGCCTTTAGGTCTTGGTGATTGATGACTGCGCCTTCAAAGATAGCGGACTTTATCTTTAATTTTTCATTCTTGTCCGCAAACTCTAAAAGTTTTTTTGTCACACCAATCGAGTCCTCATAACTAAAGGCAATTGCAGTAGTCCCCATAAAGAACTCACCTGTCTTTTCTACAGGTGTGCCTTTTGATGCCCTCAGTGCCAAGGTGTTTTTGACAACCTTATATTCACCACCCACAGTCTTGAGAGAGTTTCTCAAATCGGAAATCTCAGCAACTGTTAATCCCTTGTAGTCAGTGATGATGATTGCCTTTGACCTTGATAACTTTTCTGACAATTCTGCAACTTGGCGGGATTTTTTCTCTTTGGTTATCAGAAGCCTCCTCCTTTCCCAGAGACAAAGCACTACCAAAACTGCAACAACTCTTTAAAACAACATCAAGTCTCGGCAGGTGATATGCTCTTTAAATGGGTATTTTAAAACCCATGCCTGCTGTCTCTGACGATTATTAAACAGACAAAGTCTGTTTTTTTATCCTACTTTTAATTTAGACAAATCGATTTTTAGCCCTGGTCCTTGTGTGGTACTTATAGTGAGCCTCTTTAGATATTTACCCTTTGATGTCTGTGGTTTTGCCCTTACAACAGCCTTGAGGACTGCCATAAGATTTTCAACCAACTTCTCTTTGTCAAAAGAGATCTTGCCAACAGGTATGTGTAGAATGCCAGCCTTCTCAACCTTAAATTCTACCTTACCAGCCTTTATCTCTTGTACTGCCTTTGCAATGTCAAATGTTACAGTGCCTAGTTTTGGATTTGGCATAAGCCCTCTTGGACCCAATATCTTACCCAATTTACCTACCATACCCATCACATCAGGGGTTGCAACAGCCTTATCAAATTCAAGCCAGCCTTTTTGTATCTTTTCAACAAGATCTTCGGCACCTACATAATCAGCACCTGCCTCTCTTGCCTCTTTCTCTTTTTCCCCCTTTGCAAAAACCAATACCCTCACGGGCTTTCCAGTCCCATAAGGTAAGACAACTGTTCCTCTAACCATTTGGTCAGATTTTCTTGGGTCAACACCGAGGTTAATAGCCACATCCACGGTTTCATCAAATTTTGCAAAGGCATTTGTCTTAAGAAAGTCTATTGCATCCTGGATTGAGTATTCCTTCAGGAGATCAGTCTTAGACTTCACATTTTCCAGCTTTTTTCCCATTTTCTGTAAACCTCCTACCCTTTTATATCCACACCCATACTCTTTGCAGTGCCCTTGATAATGTTAACAGCGGCATCTAAAGATGTAGTATTTAAATCGCTTAGTTTTGTCTTCGCAATCTCCAAGACCTGTGCCTCTGTGAGTGTTCCCACCTTTTCTTTGTTTGGGACACCTGACCCTTTGACGATGTTGCATGCCTTTTTGATCAACTCAGAGGCTGGGGGTGTCTTTAAAACAAATGTGAAAGACCTGTCTTTATATACACTTAATACCACTGGCACTAAGGTATCTCCCATACTCTGTGTTTGTGCATTGAATTGTTTGCAAAACTCCATTATGTTTATGCCGTGAGGACCTAATGCAGGTCCTACAGGTGGTGCTGGATTAGCCTTGCCAGCTGGTATGAGGAGTTTTACCTGTGCTGTTACCTCTTTTTTAGCCATCTCCTTCCTCCATCTATAACTTTATTTCTATGCCTTCTCTACCTGTGAAAACGATAATTCTACAGGTGTGAGCCTACCAAATATACTGACCATGACCTTCAATCTCCCATGATCCATATCAACCTCATCTATAGTTCCTACAAAACTTGCAAAAGGACCATCTATTATCTTGACCTGATCGTCACGGTTAAACTGGCTCTTGACAACTGGTACAGGACCACTCTCTATCTGTTGAACTATTGCTTCTATCTCATCAGAAGGCACTGGTATTGGCTTTGTCCCTCCAACAAATCCTGTTACCTTCATGGTGTTTTTTATTAGTAACCATGTCTCCTCGTCAAGGTCCATCTCAACAAGTATATAGCCAGGATAAAACCTTTTATCTGTTTCTTTTTTCTTCTTTCCCTTGAGCATTAGGATCTTTTCCTTAGGGACTAATATCTTGCCAATCTTTCCTTGCAGGTTTTTGAGTTTGGCGCGCTCTTCTATGGACTGCTTTGCCTTCTCCTCAAAACCTGAATAGGTGTGGACTACATACCAATTCATATGCGTTCTACCTTATGATTAAGGAGACTATTTTCGAAAGGCTTATATCTACAACTCCCAAAAATAATGAGACAGCAAAGACGGTTATCAATACAACCCATGTTGAGCCTATAAGCTCTTCTTTGCTTGGATAATTTACCTTTTTTGTCTCAATCTTTACCTCTGTAAAGAAGTCTTTTATCCTTTTAAACATTTCTACCTTCCTCTTTTTTTAAACAGGCCAGGAGGGATTTGAACCCCCAACCCTCGGATTTGGAGTCCGATGCTCTCGCCGTTAGAGCTACTGGCCTATGCCTTTGTCTCCTTATGGTTTGTGTGTTTCCTACAACTCCTACAAAACTTTTTTATCTGTATCTTATCTGTGGTATTTTTTTTGTTTTTCATGGATGAATAGTTTTTATTTTTACACTCTGTGCATTGGAAAAGTATGATCTCTCTCATATTTTTACCCCATGACCTC
>JBDNDH010000131.1:0-4916 GCA_046719235.1 Thermodesulfovibrionales bacterium | reverse complement strand
TCAAAGAAAGAGGGGTCCCTGCAAATACTGTATCAAGTGCTGCACCAAAGACTGTCTTGGCGGCAAGGTTACCTGCCTTTGTGGCGGCGGACTTTATATACTCATCATTTGTCACTGATAAGGATTTATTGAAGTATCCAGTCTTTTCAAGCCTGTCAATGATCTTTTTCTCGCTTGTTACAGAAGGGTCGTAATGCACTAATATACTCCCAGTGAGTATATTGATGTCAGTTACATTTACACCTACCATCGCATTAAGGGTTTGCCTTACAGCCTCTGCCTTATATTTATTATTCTTGATCTCAGGAGTTTTTACACGCATTCTGCCAGGTATGTTGTGTATGTAATACATTACCTTACCTCCATCTTTAAAACATTAACATTAATATGCTACATAAAGGCTTATTACCAGATTATGTAATGTATGTTAAAAGATTGTTAAATTGCTTTTATTTATAAATCAATTTTGTTAGACTTAATAATCAACAATTAGGAGGCAAAATGTGGCAACAGAAAGTAGGGGTGTAAGTAGTATTAAGATTTTTAATTCAATACCTGAGAAAGATATTATGTCCATATTTAGCCTTCTGACACAGAAAAAGCTAAAACAAGACGAGATACTGTTGAAGAGTGGTAGTCCTGTAAGTTCAATATATGTAGTTATGAGTGGTTCCTTGAGGGTGGAGATGCAATCTAAAGACATCTGCCATACAGTTTGTAACCTAAACAAAGACCACATCTTTGGCATGTTGTCTCAAGACAACAGCTATACCTGTAATTTTACCATTGTGGCTAATGAGCCAACAGCGGTCTTACTTATAAACGATAAAACTGTCTCCCTGCTAAAACCACCTATAAGGGAAAGGCTTTTGTCTAACATAATAGCACTTTCCTACCACCTAAACACCCTCTTGATTGATTCAATCACAAGAACTAAGCAACAGATCTCTCTAATGCAGACCTCAGCATTAGAAAACTACAGAGAGGTTCAGGAGTTTACCCTTAATTGCACGATCCTTCAAGATGCGATAAAAAAGATACCATCATTACCTACATATACATATGAACTTGCTGGAATGCTAACAAAAGAGACGATATCATCAGATAGAATAGTTGACCACATTAAATCAGACCCTTCTCTCATGGCTCTGGTCTTAAAGGCGGTCAACTCCCCTATGTTTAGCCTTACCCAAAAGGTGACAGACTTTCACCACGCTGTCTTATTACTGGGCTTTGCACAGATATACCATATCGTCCTTGACAATAGTCTAAATACCTTTATGCCTAACAAACCTGAGTTTATAGACATCAGGGACAAGGCATTGATGGTATCTACACTCGGTTTTGAATTGTCTATAGTCTGTGGTTTTGAAAAGCCTCTTGTCATAAGCACGATTGGCACACTTCACATCATAGGAAATGTTATAAAGATGTTGCTAAAGAAGGATGCAGAATTTGAATGGACATATATGTTTTATGATGACGCAGCTATTGCAATGATGGTACTAAAAAGTTGGGGCATGCCAGAGATGATGTATATGCCTATTTATTATTACAAGTATCCGAGCCTTGTAAGCCCATTTAAGATACCATCTGATGTGCTGAAGATAGTCTCTATCTTGCATCTGGCGATTGAATTTTTTGGTATATTAAAAGACCCTACTAAAAGACCATCACCCTTTATCGAAGATTACATCAGGTCTATAAACATAACTGGAGACGTTGAGGAGATTTTATATAAAAGGCTGATACCATCGTTAAAAAAACGTCATGATATGTTGCCAAAGGCAGTGCAGTTACTTCTAAAAGAGGAAAAGATACTATAGGTGTCTTGCCCAGATAAGGACAACAAACTCTCAAGCATCGGGATATAGGATTTTTTCAAGTGGATATTAAGGATATAGTTATTAAAACAATCAAAGAATTCAACATGCTCATCGGCAATGATCACATACTCGTTGGTATCTCTGGTGGAGCCGACTCGGTGGCACTTTTGTTAATACTAAATGACCTAAGCAAAGACCTTGCAGTTAAAACATCTGCAGTCTATGTTGACCACAGGCTGAGGGCTGATGAAACTCCACAGGAGATAGAATTCTGCAAATCCCTTTGTGGAAGGCTATCAGTAGATTTTTTTGTCAGGGATGTAGACGTTAAGGATTTTGCCAAAAAGACAGGGATGTGCATTCAGGAATCTGCACGAGAGTTGAGATATCAGGAATTTTATAAATTGGCTTACGAGATAAATGCCAATAAGATTGCCCTTGGGCATAATGCAGATGACCAGCTGGAGACCATTTTTATGAGACTAATAAGAGGCACGGGGGTTACTGGTCTTTCAGGGATACCACCTGTTAGGGAGATGATTATCAGACCTCTAATATGTGTGAGAAGGAGACAGATAGAGGACTTTTTGATTTCAAACATCGAGAGATTTGGCTTAAAAAGAGACAAGCCATATATAATCGACACATCAAACCTCAAGACAGACTATATGAGAAATAAGCTGAGATTTCATATAATGCCATATGTTGAGCAGATAAACCCCTCAATACATAAAACCATCTCAAAGATGATTGAGATTATTAGAGATGAAGAGAGGTATTTCGATATACTTGTCACCAAAACCCTGATGAAACTCATCACCAGAAAGACAGACGGTCATATTGAGCTGTTTTTAAACCCCCTTGAAACCATAGAAAAACCTATCTTGAGGAGGGTCTTAAGACGTGCCATTGATGCCACAAAGGGTCTGCGAGGGATAAGTTTTGAAAACATCGAAGACATCATCAATCTTATAAAGACAGGCAAGACTGGTGCGAGGCTTTACATAGAAAAAGATACACGGGTTATAAAAGGCTATTCTACCCTACTTATTACATCCCTAAAACCTCAGAGACTCAGCACACAAGAGATTGACAAGACAGGAGAGTATATCTTAAAAGAGGCAGGTCTGGTGATGATTGTAGATGAGGTGGAGTCTGACAATCTGGTAGATGGCTGTGATGGTAAGGACTGTGCCGTTTTTGATGTTGAGAGGGTCTCACTGCCTTTAATAATTAGGTCAAGAAGGGCAGGTGACTTCTTCTACCCATCAGGCTTTGGTAAGAGAAAGAAGATACAGGACTTCTTTGTGGATGAGAAGGTCCCAAGGGATGAAAGGGATTCTGTTCCTTTGCTTACATATAAGGACGATATATTGTGGATAGTAGGCTACAGGACAGATGAGAGATACAAGATTGATAAAGATACCAAAAGAGTATTAAGATTTAGACTCAAGGCTTTAAAAAAATAATAGGAGGTTGTGTGGATGTTTTTTAAAAGGTTTTGCTTAGTCTTCGTGTTTATTAGTGTTTTTTTATATGCCCCATCTTTGCACGCACAGGAACAAAAGGATCCCCTTGCAAGTCTTGGAGACGCTATGGCAAATGTGGCAGAAAGGGCAAAGCAGTCTGTAGTCAATATCTCAACCACAAAGTATGTCAAACAGCAACCACACCCATTCTTTGATGACCCTTTTTTTAGGAGATTCTTTGGGGATGGGGCTCAACAGCAAAAGAGAAAGGTGACAAACCTCGGCTCGGGTGTGATAGTGTCACAAGATGGGTATATACTTACAAACAACCATGTGATTGACGGTGCCGATGATATAATCATCAAACTTTTTGGTGGTAGAGAGGTAAAGGGCAGGATTGTGGGGATGGATTCAAGAACCGACCTTGCGGTGATAAAGGTAAATGAGACCAATCTCCCTGCTATAAAATGGGGTGATTCAGACAAATTAAGGGTTGGTGAGATAGTATTAGCCATTGGCAACCCATTTGGATTAAGTAGCACTATCACTATGGGTATAGTTAGTGCACTTGGACGCTCTGGAATGGGCATTACAGACTACGAAGACTTCATACAGACAGATGCAGCCATCAATCCTGGTAATTCAGGGGGTGCACTTATCAATACAAAGGGAGAACTTGTAGGGATCAATACCGCCATCTTGAGTAGAAGCGGTGGGTATCAAGGGATTGGCTTTGCCATACCATCCAATATGGTGCGTAATGTGATGGATAGTATCATCAGCGAAGGTAAGGTGGTAAGGGGATGGTTGGGGGTGCAGATCCAACAGTTGACCGCAGACCTTGCAAGACAGTTTAACGCACCTGATGAAAACGGTGCCCTAATAGTTGACATCGTAGAAAATAGCCCAGCAGAGAAGGCTGGACTACAAAGGGGAGATGTGGTCGTTGAGTATGACAGTAGAAGGGTCGAAAATCCTTCACAACTAAAAAATCTCGTTGCAATGACCCGACCAAATCAAGAGGTCTCTATAACGGTATTAAGGGATGGCAAACAGGTGACATTGAAGGCGCAGATAAAGGAACTATCCCCAGATACATCCAAGCCCGCATCCCAGCAATCTTTAGCCGTTGATAATGTGCTAAAGGGTGTGACTGTTCAGGATGTGACAGATGAGATCTTACAAAAGATGGGTATTACAAGCCAGCCGCTTTCGCCCGCGTGGGGGGAAGGGCGAAGGCGGCCGCGCGACACAGGCGAGGTGAAGTCATGGCAGTGGTCGAGACACTCGAAACGCTTATCGTCGAAGAGTTCGGCGCGTGCGTGGGCAGGCACAGTCAGCGCCTGCGCGTCACCGTCAGGGGCGAGCCGCGCGCCGACACGCCGCTGATTACGCTCCGGCAGGTCATCGTCAAGAGCCGGGGCGTCAGCGTCTCCAGCGACGCCATCATGGCCTGCGCCGAGCGCGGCATTCCCATCCATTTCGTCAGCGGGGTGGGGCTGTCGGCCGGCGCAGCGCTGTACACCGCCGCGCTGACCGGCACCGTGCGCACCCGGCGCTGTCAGTTGGCCGCCTATGACGACCGGCGCGGCGCCGTGCTGGCGGCCGCCTTTGCGCGCGC
>JBDNDH010000130.1:0-4925 GCA_046719235.1 Thermodesulfovibrionales bacterium | reverse complement strand
AGGCTCAGAAAAAGGCTGAAGAGAGGCTAAATAGACTTGAAGATATAGTAAAAGATCTCATTGAGGCTCAGAAAAAGACTGAAAAGAGGCTTGAGGAGCTCGCCGAGGCTCAGAGGAGGACTGAGGAGTCTTTAAATAAGTTAATCAAAAGGGTGGATAATATAGAGGTGCAGCTTGGTGGCTTATCAGCAGCGATAGGCTATGGATTAGAGGACAGGATGTTTCCGCATATAGCAAAGTATGCAAAAAAAGTATACCGTTTAGAACCTGAGGAAATCAGTCTGAGAAGACATTTGATATACGATGATGGAAAATATGATGAGTTAAATATCTTTGTTAAGGGGAAAATAGGGGGTAAGCCTGCACTATTATTGGGGGAATGCAAGGCACAACCAGGGAAGAGGGATATAGATAGGTTTATGAAGGTTATCGAGAGAGTGGCTAAATATTATGATCTACAGGTGTATCCATTCATAATAGGCTATACATTTGACCCATCAATAGTGGAGTACATCAAGAAAACTTACAGCAGTCTCAGGTATCACATGACCTATGAGGTGGAGTATGGGCAGTATTAGGTTTAAGGAATTACATCTGGGATCTAAAGCAATGCCTTATTAGTCCTTAGGGGGCTTTGATTGTTTAGATTTATATCAGGATTGAGGGCAAGATATTGAGACTCCCGGTGTTCCTTTACAATAGTCCTCAGATTTTCTACCCTATTTAACCACCCCTTGAGATATTTAGCAAATCTTTCTGGTCGGAGTTCTGCAAGCCTTTTAAATCTTGCCTCCCTTAGGCTTAGATAAGTATCTACATCGCCATCAGACTGCCTCAGAATCCTCCTTGCCGCTGAAGGGCTATTTATATATGTATCAAAGTGAACAAGGCTCAATGGATATGGCAGTGACCCTGCGCCTGATTTGTCCCAAAGCTTCTTGTATATCTTGACAGCATCATCTTTTGTAAGTTTTGTGATATCTTCAGTGTATCCAAATTCCCGTGCTGTGCTCTGAAGGATGCCAAACTTAGAGGTCTCCCTCCCTCCGTCATCTTTTACTACCTTTGTACCCTCATGTTTGAGTACTATCTTCATCATCTCCTCAAAAACATTTTTATTATCCCTTAATGGTGTGAAATTTGGGGTATTTTGAGTCGGCAGTGAGGCTACCTCAATAGCCTCATTTAAGACCTGGTGAAACTTCCTTTTTGACACCTGATTTGAGCCTACATAATTTGCGTTGGTCTGTTCGATTGGTCTTAACTTATCTATCATGATTTGATTTTATCATAAAAGTGATACTTTTGGTAAATTCAAGAGAGGGTTATCTATGTTTGAGGTATTTTATATGCATATTAATGAGATCGGTTACCTCTGAGACAAGGGATCTGTGGGCAGTTATGTTGTTTGCCTTTTTAATTGACAATCTCATGAGCGAATTGTAAAACCTTATAGCCATCTTTGAGATTTGTATGTAGCCATTTGAACCATCTTTGCATCTGTTACAAAGGATGGTCCCATCGGTCACAAGAAAATCATGGCTTGCACCTTTGTCATTTTCACTTATAGGGATTCCGCATCTGCCACACCTATTAAGATTGGGATTATAACCAAGTAGTGCAAGAAACTTGAGTCTGTATATCAGCAATAAGACCTCTCTATCAGAACCCTCTGAGATGTGCTCAAGTGTATAATACAGAAGTTCAAAGAGTTCAGCCACTGGTGAGCCTCTGTGGACAAAGGTCAGGTTGAGCCTCAGGATCTGTGATACATCCATAAAAGTGCCTGGGTCGTCTCTGATTTTGTGAAAAGACTTGATGATATCTGACCGTGTGAGCCGTGGTAGAGTGGAGTGTTCTTTGCCTAAAAAGGCTATCTTTGAGTATGTCAATGGTTCAAGGCTACTGCCAAATCTGCTTTTTATCTTTCTCGGGCTCTTTGCAAAAACCTGAATGATACCATAGTCCTTGCTCAAATATGTTACTATTAAATCCGCCTCACCAAAAACCGATGTCTTTAATACTATGGCATCAGTGTTCTTTAACATAAAACATCTCGAGGATTTTATCCTTGTATACTCTACACCTCACATCACATTGCCAAAGTCTTCAGGTTTTAGATTTTTAAGCCACTCTTCCAGTTCATCTGTTTTTCTCACATCAAGCACATCCTGTGCAACATATATCGGGGCACCAACCCTTAGTGCAACTGCAACCGCATCTGAAGGACGTGAATCAATAAGCACCTCTGTTTTACCATTGAAGGCATAAATGAGGGCGTAATAAGTATTATCCACGATCTCTGTAATAACGACCTTTGTAACCTTCACAGAAAGTGCCTGAAAGATGTTCTTTATCAGGTCATGTGTAAGGGGTCTCGGGGTCATTACATTACCTATGGCAAGTGCTATGGAGTCTGCCTCTGGCTTGCCAATCCATATCGGCAGTGTTTCCTTACCGTCAACCTGATGTAAGAGCAATATGTACATACCGCTCCTTGGGTCAAACAACAATCCCTCAACCTTCATATGTATTAGCATATTTAATACCCCAATTCTTTAAGTATTTTTTCGTTTTCTCTCCAATTCTTTCTGACCTTTACCCACAATTCAAGAAAGACCTTTCTGCCAGTGAGTTCTTCTATCTCCTTTCTGGCAAGTGTCCCGATGTTTTTAATCATTATCCCCTTTGCACCAATAATGATTGCCTTCTGACCTTCCCTTTCAACTATGATATCAGCACTGATAGACAAAGTTCCATCCTCTCTCTCCAACCAATCAGTGACATCCACCGCAACGGAATGAGGCACCTCTTCTTCCGTTTTTTGTAATATCTTTTCCCTGATAATGTCACTCACCATTGACCTGACATATTGATCTGTGGTTATATCTTCATCGTAGTATCTCGGTCCTTTTGGTAAATACCTTAATAAACACCTCAACAATATCTGCACATCTGAACTATCAAGGGCTGAAAGTGGTATAATCTCTCTGAAGTCGTAAAGTTTTCTAAATTCGTCAATAATCGTGAGGATTTTTGACTTTTTTATCAGATCTATCTTGTTTATAACGAGTATCACTGGTTTGTTTACCTGTTTGAGCATCTCAATAATCCTCGAATCAGCCTTTTTCCTTATCTCGTTGTCAATGACAAATATTATAACATCTACCTCACTGAGGCTCTCTGTTGCCTCCTTGAGCATCCTCTCACCTAATTTGTGTTGGGGCTTGTGCATCCCTGGGGTATCAACAAAGATGATCTGACCCTCTTTTAAATTTAATATACCCCTTATCCTCTTTCTTGTAGTCTGTGGTTTGGAAGATACGATGGATATCTTCTCCCCCATTAATGTATTCAAGAGGGTAGACTTTCCTACGTTAGGTCTTCCAATTATTGCCACAAAACCACTTTTAGACCCAGAGTCTTGTTCTACGGTTTCACTTGAGATTTCCAACCGCGATCTTTATCCTTTCTAATGCCCTGACGATATCCTGTGATGATATCGCATAGGATAATCTTACATGGTTGTCATTGCCAAATGCCTCTCCGTGCACCATAGCCACATTTGCCTCATCGAGCAGATACATTGCCAAGTCAAATGAGGATCTTATCTCTCTGTCACCATATTTGCGTCCGTAGAGTTTGGATACATTTGGGAAGACGTAAAAAGCCCCGTTTGGCAGCCTACAGCTTATTCCCTCTATTGCGTTTAACCCTTCAGCCAGAATCCTCCTTCTTGTATCAAACTCCTTGACCATATCATTAATGAAGTCTTTAGGTCCTTTAAGCGCCGCCACACCTGCCTTTTGAGCTATGGATGTGGGGTTTGATGTTGACTGGCTCTGTATGCTTGTCATAGCCTTGATTATTTCTGAAGGGCCAGCGGCATAGCCTATCCTCCATCCAGTCATGGCATGAGATTTAGATAAAGCGTTGACCACAATGGTTTTTGACTTGATCTCATCATCAAGAGAGGCAATGCTGATGTGCTTGTTTCCATCATAGGTAAAATACTCATAAACCTCATCAGAGATGATATAGAAATTGTGTCTGACAGCCAGTTCACCTATCTTTTTGAGAACATCAACAGTATAAGTGAAACCAGTGGGATTTGATGGATAGTTTAAGATAAGGGCCCTTGTCTTTTTTGTGATAGCAGACTCTATAGCCTCTGGTTTGACCATGAAGTTGTCCTCTTCGTATGTGTCCACAAACACAGGTATACCATCGTTTAGCAGGGTTTGGTCGGGATAACTCACCCAGTATGGTGATGGGATGATGACTTCATCACCAGGGCTTAAAAGTGCCTGAGAAATATTGTATAGGCTATGCTTTGCACCACATGAAACGATTATGTTTTCTGGTTTGTAGTGAAGATTGTTGTCATTTGCTAATTTTTCAATAATTGCCTGTTTGAGTTCGTCTGTGCCACCAACAGGTGTATATTTAGTGAAGCCGTCGTTTATAGCCTTAATGGCAGCAGACTTCACATAATCGGGGGTGTCAAAATCTGGCTCTCCAACGCCAAAGTTTATCACATCAATCCCCTTTGCCTTCATGGATTTTGCCTTTGAGTCAACTGCAAGTGTTGCAGACGGTTTTACCCGTCCTGCCCTTTGTGATAACATCTGTTCCTCCCAGTCTTTATGGTTTTATATTTTAAGCAGTGCAAGTCCAAAGCGTGGATCAAACTCCCTGACTGCATTTATTCCCTTTATCTCCATTATAACTGCCTCCAGAACGAGAAAGGTCCTTGTATCTTGACGAAGGCAGCCCATCTTAACGTCATCCTTTTTACCAAAGGCACAGTGCATGTGTATCTTTGGTTCTGTATCCTGCCAAAAGATAGTACCCGTTGCCACCATTTCATAGCTCTCGCTTATCTCTCTCCACATAGGCTTTGGAGGTAAGACGTTGTCGTCTTC
>JBDNDH010000013.1:0-12031 GCA_046719235.1 Thermodesulfovibrionales bacterium | reverse complement strand
GTCCGCTCTTTTGAACTACATTTTTGGGTTTATAAAATCAAAAATTGGAGTAAATAAGGCACAATTTTAGAATTTTCCGAAAAGTCAGGATAATATCTTAGACAAAACTTTGTGGCGAATAAAAAACCCGCCTGATTTACAGGCGGGTTTGGATATTTTGATAATATCTGATCGTTTAGAGTAATGGAACTATAAGTAGCGCAACGATGTTAATAACCTTAATCATTGGGTTGATGGCTGGACCTGCAGTATCTTTATAAGGATCACCAACGGTATCACCTGTGACAGCTGCCTTGTGGCCATCGCTACCCTTTTTATGCATTACACCCTTGTCATCTACGACGCCATCCTCAAATGCCTTCTTTGCATTATCCCAGGCGCCACCACCACTTGTCATAGCAATAGCTTGGAACAAGCCCGTAATAATGCTACCAATCAGCAATCCACCAAGTGCCTTAGGTCCGAGTGTGAACCCTATCACAATCGGGGCAACAACAGGGAGCAATGCAGGTATCATCATCTCCTTAATGGCTGACTTTGTAACAATATCAACACATTTGCCATATTCTGGCTTGCCTGTTCCTTCCATAATGCCCTTGATCTCACGGAACTGCCTTCTAACTTCAATAACAACACCACCAGCAGCCTTACCAACTGCAAGCATTAACCTACCGCCAAAGTAGTATGGTATTAGACCACCAATAAATAGTCCTGCAAGGACATAGGGGTCAGAGAGATCAAAGGTAACCCCTTGAAACTTCTTCGAGAGATCACGGGCATATTCAGCAAAGAGGACAAGTGCTGCAAGCCCTGCTGAACCAATGGCATATCCCTTTGTAACAGCCTTTGTTGTATTTCCAACTGCATCCAGAGGGTCTGTTCTCTCACGCACCTCAGGTGGTAGTTCTGCCATCTCTGCGATACCACCAGCGTTGTCTGTAATTGGACCGTATGAGTCTATCGCAACAACGATACCTGTCATTGATAACATAGAAACGGCAGAAAGTGCTATGGCGAATAGGCCTCCGCCTATATTACCAGCAAAACCACCGCCTAAATAGTACGAAGCAAGTATAGCTGCAACAATTGTAATAACTGGTAGTGCGGTTGCCTCCATACTTACTGCCAATCCTGCAATAACATTTGTGCCATGACCTGTCAAAGATGCCTTTGAGATAAGTTTAACTGGTCTATATTCTTTCGCGGTGTAGTATTCTGTAATCCAGACTATCAAGCCTGTGAGTATGAGTCCGATAAGTGCCGTCCCAAATACACTGAGTGCTGTAAAGCCTCTCGGATCAAGTCCAGGTGTGCCCATAAACCATACGGTAACACCGTAGAAGGCAATTGCTGCAAGTATTCCAGAGACTGCAAGTGCCTTGTATAATGCACCCATAATGTAGTTGTTTGCACCTAACTTTACAAAGAATGTGCCTATTACAGATGCAATTATTGAGACACCGCCTAATAATAAAGGAAACTCAACCCATGGGCTATCACCACCAAAGACCGATTTTGCTAAGAGCATTGCTGCAACAACGGTGACTGTATATGTCTCATAAAGGTCTGCAGCCATACCTGCACAATCACCCACATTGTCACCCACATTGTCTGCAATAACTGCAGGGTTTCTTGGGTCATCTTCAGGGATACCGGCCTCAACCTTACCAACAAGGTCCGCACCAACATCTGCAGCCTTTGTGTAGATACCACCAGCTATACGAGCAAACACACTCATCAATGAGCATCCAAAACCAAGTCCTACTAATGCGTGAAACGCTGCGTCTCCTGCGGCGGTCTTTGCAATGAAGTAATAGCCAGCAATACCGATGATACCCATACCAACTACCATCAAGCCTGTAACTGAACCTCCCTTAAAAGACAGGGTCAATGCATCTTGAAGGCTCTTTGATGCCGCCTGAGCGGTTCTGACGTTAGCCCTAACGGTAACCCACATGCCAACAAAACCTGAAAATGCAGAGCCTACAGTACCGATTACAAAACCGATGGCTGTCCAGATATCAAGGAATATGACAAGAAGAACAAACAGCACTACCGCCACCATGGCAACAGTTTTGTATTCCCTTGCCAAGAAGGCATAAGCTCCCTCTTTAACAGCGTTTGATATTGCCTGCATACGCTCGGTACCTGGGTCCTGCTTACTTACCCATGAGGCAGTAGCGAGCGCATATGCAACACCAACCAATCCACAGAACAACGCAAATAAGATGATTGTACTCATTTACCCCTATCCTCCTTTTTTAACTAAAGTATTTTATAAAAAACACGATTATAACCCCCCTTTTTTTTCTTCTTTTCACCTCCTTTACTTGAAATTTATCAGCTATTGTCTCTTTGCCTGCCTTGCAAACACCATTGCAGTAGTTCTATACACCATATGTGCCATCTTTGAGAATGGTGCATAAGCAAAGAGGAAAAATACAAACACCAGATGTATGAAATATATTGTGTATGCCAATGGTGCGATATCAGCAAGCCTTGTCAACTGTGCGAGCATACCACTGACAGCAATCACATATATAACCACTATAAACAGCCAATCGTAATAACTCCCTTTGCCTGCCTTCACGGCATTTTTGAGCCTATTATTCGTTACAAGTGTGATACCTATGAGCAAACCTATTGCACTGATGTTCCCCACTATCTTCATTGGATCATAAAGAGGATATGGCGAAGGTCGTCCTAAAATATACAGGTAGACCACAGCCCAAGTGGTCGTTATGCCAAGTCCTATAAACGAAAAGAAGACAAGCATATGTGCAGTTGACCTTTCTTTGGTGACATTACACTTCTTGAAATTGTTGTGAGATATAATCTCTTTGATAGTCTCCACTAAACTTGATGTGGTATCTGAACCAGGCGGTAATGGATAGTTTTTTGCCATATCAGCCCAGTATTTTTTGATACCCATTACAAATGAGACAACTGCAAATAAGGCAGCTGCTATGAACACTGGATCAATATAATATGTTGGATAGAGCATCTTTGAGAAGGATATCTTGCCAAACTCATTACGGGGGATTTCCCCAAACAGATATCCCTGAATATGGAGCAAAAAGAGAAAGATTAAAACAGGGATAGCAAGAAGCACTACCAGATATTTGGGGTCATTCACCATCTTCGCAAGAAAGGAAGGTGCGGAATAGTGCTGGATTGCCATCTTTCTTACAGCCCCAAGAACCTCACCAGGCTTAGCACCCCTTGGACAATAGGCAGTACAATCACTACATTGATGGCAGAGCCAGATATCAGGGTTGCTGATAAGCTTATCTTTCATGCCCCATTGTGCATACAACATCTCCTTCCTCGGGAATGGCTTGTCATCAGGTGTCATACCACAAACAACAGTGCATGTGGAACACTGATAACATTTTTTGAGATCTCCACCACCTGATGCAATAACATCCTTGACAAACTCTAAATCAGGTTTGACTATCTCTTCAGTTTTTTGCTGTTCTGACATTACATCCTCCTTGTATTTTAGAAGCCTTTGAAGGGGTTAGGACCTATTTCCTTTACCCTTTCAACAAACTCACTGATTATCCTTGGCACCTGGTCATATTCATCGATTGCTAATTGAACCATCTGAACCCTCTCTGATTCCAACTGCAATCTTCCAAGTGTCTCTTGAACCTTGCCCAGTCTATAATTTGCAAGCTCACTACCCTTTGCAAAATGACACTGATAGTTTTCACCATACTTACAGCCTAATAACAACATACCATCCACACCCCTTGAGAGCGCATCTGCAATCCAGACAAGGTTAGTAGATCCGAGGCATCTTAACTGGACAAATCTCACAGCCTTATCTATCTTGATCTTTGCATAAGCAGCGGAATCAATTGCAGGATAGGCGTCGTTTTCACATACAAGGACAATTAGCCTTGGATTATCATCCTCTGATGGAACTGACACATTCTTCAGCATAGTCCCTATCATATCAACATGGTAATCTTTGAAAGAGATGATCCTTTCTGGGCATGCACCCATACATGTCGCACACCTTCTACAACGGTTTGGCTTGAAGTAAGGGGTTCCCTTTTCGTCCTCGTCAATCGCACCAAAAGGACATTCCTCTGTGCATCTCTTACAAGCGGTGCACTTTTGCATGAATGGGTCGGGGTAAGTTAGATCCCAAGCCCTCGGGTGAACTGCCTGCCCTTTTGCAACATGCTCTGCACACTGTATTGCCTTTAATGCAGCACCCGTTGCATCTTCTTGAGCCTCTGACATATTCATGGGCTGTCTTACGCACCCTGCCGCATATATACCTGTTCTCCTTGTCTCGTATTGAAAACATATAAAGTTTGAATCAGCAAAACCGTTGTATAAATCTAAATCTGGCAGTCCAAGTCCTTGTCTATACTGCAGATTTAATATAGGGTCGTCCAATGTTGCTGGAACAATACCTACTGCTAATACGACTAAATCCGCTTCTACCTTTATCTTCTCACCAAGTAGAGAGTTTTCTGCCTCAACAAAAAGATTGCCATTGCCAGCATCAGTAATAGCCGTAACATCAGCCTTAGTCAGCATCACCCCTGCATCGTTTTGGGCTTCCTTGTAATAATACTCTGTCCTACCGGGTGTCCTTATGTCTTTATAAAATATCATTGCACATGCATCTTCGTCCTGTCTCACATACTTTGCCTGTTTAAGCGATGCTGCACAACACATAGCGGAACAGTAAGGAAGATGATTTGGATCTCTACTACCTGCACATTGGATAAAGGCAACCTTTTTAGCAGGCTTTCCATCTGAAGGTCTTAAGATCTTACCATTGTTATTCTTTGCGATCTCTTCAAATTCTATGCTTGTAACAACATTCTTAAATTGTCCGTAACCCAGATAATCAAGCTTGGTAGCATCGTAAGGCTTCCAACCGGCAGCAAGTATAATCGTGCCAATCTTTACTACCTCAGAGGAGCCATTGGTTGTAATTGTAACATCAAAGGCACCTGGCTGACCCTCTGTCTTTTCAACCTTTGATGACTTGTATACCTTTATCTTTGGGTGGCTTTCAACCGACTTTATTTTCGTCTGAATGTCAGTATCTACTATTAATGGTTCTTTATATGGCAATTTCGTCGGTATCTGCTTGTATAGTTTATTGACAAAGCCACCAAGTTGGGGCTCTTTCTCAACCAATACCACATCATATCCCATATCCGCACACTTTAGGGCAGATGTCATACCAGCAATACCACCACCGATTACTAAAACGGTCTTTACTGTCTCCATGATATATGGCTGTGGGAGATCCCCTTTTTGAGCCTTGATGATACCCATCTTTATGTAGTCTTCTGCTGCAAGCTGGATATCAGCAGGGTCTTCGAGCAACCATAATGCCAATTCCCTTACTGCCACCCTTTCAACGATGCAACCAGGGAAGTCAAACACTTCAGTCTTTACCCTATTAGAACACGCTGCAATTATAAGGGTATTGACCCCTTCATTAGCTATGTCAGACTTAATAATCTCAACACCTTCTGGTGCACATAAGGCGAAGTGCGATTTTACAACAGGTATCTTCTGTGCATTCTTTGCAATATTTGATATCTTTTCTACGTTAATCGCCTCACCAAGCCCACAACCTGTGCATATATATAAAGCGAGTTTCTTGTCCATCTTTCCTTACCTCCTCTGCCCTGAAGTCAGCGCATTCATGGCAGCGCCCGTAGCATCTTGTGCAGATTTTGAAACATCCATTGGGTTTTTACTACAACCGGCAACATACAGACCCTTGTCCTGTATACCAAATCCCTCGTCAGTATATTTAAAACCTTGAACCTTATTAGACGCCCCTGCTGGCTGCATCCCTGTTGCAAGCACAACCATATCATGGGTAGACCGTATCTTTTTGAGTGTTCCCATGTCTTCTGCCTCTACCAACACATCATCCCCACCAGACTGCTCAATCTTTGCAACCTTACCTTTTATAAACTGTATGTTTGCATCCTCTTTGACCTTCCAATAAAATTGCTCATATTTACCCGGTGTCCTGATATCAATATAGTAGATTGTGACCTTTGCATCTGGGTTTTGTTCTCTAATGTATTGAGCCTGTTTTAGTGATGCCATACAACATATATAAGAGCAAAATTCAAGGTGATTCTCATCTCTACTGCCAGCACACTGCACAAATGCGATGTTATTGACTATCTTTCCATCTGATGGTCTTTTAATCTGTCCTGATGTAGGTCCTGTAATAGATGACAGTCTCTCCATCATCATGTTTGTGATCACATTTTTGACATTACCAAATGAAAGATTGTCTATCTTGGTTGGGTCGTAAGGGTTCCAACCAGTTGCAAGCACAACCGAATGAGCCTTAATAGTTATCCTCTCAGGTTGCATATTGAGGTCTATAGCATTATATTTGCAAGCCTCTACACATTTTGCACAGGATGCCCCTTTACACACTGCAGTGTCAATTACATACTTAAAAGGCATTGCCTGATTAAATGGTAGATAAATAGCCTTTGTTTTGTCTAAACCAAAGTTGAATTCATTTGACCTTTCCACCGGACATACATCAACACATGCGTTACAGGCCACACAGTTGTTGTTTACAAAGGTTGGTTTTTTTAAAATAGTGACTGTAAAGTCACCTTCAGTACCTGAGATTGACTCAACCTCTGATGATACATGGTAGCTAATGAGTGGATTAGTCTTTATGCGTCTAAAGTTGATCTCTAACCCGCACATTGGTGGACACATCTTAGGAAAATATTTATTTAGTTGGGCTACCCTACCGCCAAGGTATGGGTTTTTTTCAACAATTACTACTTCGGCACCTGTTTCAGCCGCATCTACTGCCGTCGTCAAACCACTAAAACCACCTCCGACGACTACAACACGGCATAAAGAACTCTCTGCCTGTTCAGCCATTTCTCTCCTCCTTTAATTTTTGGTGAGTTGTTGGTAAACCCCTCTTTATTATCAGTCGGACAGTTTATATACATAGCACCCCTCTGCACGACTAACACTAAAGAGGGTCTTAAAAAAGGAGGGGCTTTACGCCCCCCCCTTATACTTTGATTAATCAGGAATAATTTGGACATATGGGACTTTCTTAAATTCCCATGTGAGTGTATCTGGATTGTAGACTGAATTTACAAAGCATTTCCAATCCTTATCGTTGATAGCTGGGAAGTCGCCTCTGTAGTAATATCCAGGATACCTTGTCTCTTCTCTGAAGAGGATGTGTCTTGCGTGAGCCTCAACAGAAAGTATCCTATGATAGTTTTCCCAACATCTCATCAACTCATGGAGGTTGCTTGCTGCCATTCTTGCAGAGTCTTCCTTGAGCATCTCTAATTGTTTGAGCCCTTCTTCAAGCATCGTCTTTGATGTCATATACCATGTTGCTACACCACCAAAGTATTCATCAGCAATCTTCTGGAGCCTTGCCTGTAACATTGATGGCTTAATGTAGTGTGGATTGACATCTGGGTCGGTTGAATATGTTTTATATTTCTCATACAACTCGTATGGTGCGTAGAGCTCAGCAGCAATCTCATCAATAGTCTCCTTAATAGTTGGCTTGTAGCCTGGATCATCAAGTATCAATGCCAATGCTGCCTTTGCTGCTATCCTACCTTCTGCGTGTGAACCTGAGGAGAACTTATGACCAGATGCACCTACAACATCACCAGCCATGAAGAGTCCCTTTACTGTTGACATCCTGTTGTAACCCCAGCTCCACTCTGCAGGGGTGCCAGGAATATCGCCAGGTCCACTTACCCAGAAGCCTGCACAACCAGCGTGTGAACCTAAGAGGTATGGCTCTGTAGGCATGATTTCGGATGGTGCTTTATCAGGCTCAACATTTTTACATGCCCAGAGTCCAGCCTGTCCGATAGCCATATCAAGGAAGTCTTCCCATGCCTCAGCCTCAAGGTGCTTAATCCTCTTGGCATCCATCTTTGTTGCTAACTCAGCCATTGCAGTGTGGGTGTTCATAAAGATAGGTCCCTTACCTGCCTTCATGTCCAACATCATCATGTGGTTTCTGATGGCAGTACCCATCTTCTCTGCATAGGGGCTGTAGAGTTTCTTGGTTTCCTCTAAGTTGGTTGCACAGTAGTCCTCTCCAAGTGCATTTGTAGCCTTTGCCTTGAAGAACAAGAACCATGCGCCAACAGGACCATAACCATCCTTAAATCTCGCAGGTACGAACCTGTTTTCCATCATGGTGAGTTCTGCACCTACCTGCATGCCAAGTGCATAACCAGAACCAGCATTCCAAACAGGATACCATGCCCTACCCTGTCCTTCCTTTACTGACCTTGGCCTGAACACATTAACTGCACCACCAGCAGCGTTGATCATTGCCTTTGCCTTGAAGATGTAAACCTTGTTTTCTCTTACGCTTATTCCAATAGCAGCTGCAACCCTCTTTGGATCGTTTGCATCCTTTAAGAGTTTTACAATAAAGACCCTTTCATAGAGGTTCTGTGGAACGCCAGTTGCTTTCCTGTTATATTCAAGAGCAGCCTTTGCTGCCTCTGCAACGATAACCTTATAGGACTCACCGTTGATCATTATCTGCCACTTACCAGACCTAACTGGAACGCCACCATCTTTTAATAGCGCCTTACCAGCATCCCTTGCCTGAAAGCCGTCAAGTGAGAATCCATCATCTGCCTTTTTCCAGATTGGAAGTCCCCATTCCTCAAAGAGATGGACAGAGTCATCAACATGTCTGCCGAGGTCATATACAAGGTCTTCCCTGATGATACCCATTAGGTCGCCTCTTACATACTTGACGTAATCTGCGACCTTGTTTTCACCAACATATGTATTGATTGCTGATAAGCCCATTGCAACAGCACCGCTTCTGTCTGTTGCTGCCTTATCAACCATTGTGACCTTGATACCCTTAGGGGTTGCCCATCTGCATGCCTCATAAGCTGCACCGCAGCATGCCATACCACCACCCACTAATAAGAGGTCTGTCTCAACCTCAACAATCTCTGGTTTTGCACAGTATGAAAATGTACAGGTTTCTTTTTCCATTTATGTCTCCCTCCTTTAAATTTATTCGGTTCTTGCTGGTCTATTGAAGAAACCAGGACCTTTTAACTTTGAAAAGTCAGGCTCTGGTAATCCTTTGTAAGGATCGTCACCGAGGTGACCTTCTGGTGTGAGCCTGATGGGGAATTTGAATCTCTTGAGAGAGCCATTCCTAAATTTGATTGTCCACATAATAGAATCTGAACCCCTCATTGGGATAACGTTTCCGCCAAGAGGTGCGAAATCTTGATATGCCCTTACCTCAATAGCCTGCTGAGGGCAGATCTTTACACAGTTATAACACTCCCAACACTGATCAGGCTCCTGATTGTAAGCCTTCATCAGATCCCTATTAAGCACCATAAGGTCATTAGGACAGATATACTGGCATGCAGTCTTGTCCTGTGCCTTGCATCCATCACACTTTTCAGTAATTACAAAACTTGGCATAAGAAATAACCTCCTTCTGATTTTGTTTTTTGTTAGTAAGACCAATCATACAACCGATACTTCACTTTTAGTCCTTCCTTTCCTCTCAGCATCCCTCCTTTCCAGAATTTAAGGGGGTGAACCTGCTATCTATAGTTCACCTCTTCCCTTAACAGTTTTATTTTATTTTTTCTCCCCCTCTGCGTATTTGTGGAGTTTGATCTCGACCTTTTCTGTAAGCCCTTGATAGTATTCTTTCAATATCTCAACAACCTCAGGTCTGCTAAATTGGCTGGATACCTCCTCGCCTTCTGAGAGCATCTTCCTAAGTTTTGTCCCGCTGAGAAGCACCCTATCATCTTTACCGTGCGGGCATGTCCTCATTGATGCCATACCATCACACTTCTTGCAATAGAATGTCCAGTCAATCTTGAGGGGTTTAGTCTCTAAAGCATCTGCTGGGATCTCGTCAAAAATCTTCTGTGCATCGAAAGGACCATAGTATTCGCCTACACCAGCATGGTCCCTACCAATGATCATGTCAGAACAACCGTAATTCTGTCTAAATAACGCATGTAACAATGCCTCTCTCGGACCTGCATATCTCATATCAAGTGGGTAACCTGCCTGGATACAGGTGTTAGGCACAAAATAGAGCTCTACGAGCTTATTGATTGCCTTTACCCTTACCTCTGCTGGGATATCACCAGGTTTTAATTTGCCAAGTAATTGATGGATAAGCACACCATCGCATATCTCAATCGCAATCTTTGCAAGAAACTCGTGTGAACGGTGCATTGGGTTTCTTAATTGAAGGGCTGCCACCCTTTTCCATCCCATCTTTTTAAAAAGTTCCCTTGTCTGTGCAGGGGTCAAAAACAGATCTGGGTATTGCTGTGGAAAACCACCTTGGCTAAGCACCTTAACTGGTCCTGCAAGGTTTACATCAGCTTGCTCCATCACCATCTTTACACCTGGGTGCTCTAAATCGTCTGTCTTATAAACGCTCTTACACTCAAAGTTTTTATCAATGGTATATTTCTCTGTTACCTTCATGGTTGCCATAATCTTACCGTATTCGTCTGAATACAGAGCAATCTCTTCCCCTTCCTTGATTGAGTCTGCATCTGCCTTTGAAGCAGAGACGGTAATAGGGATGGGCCAGAAGGTACCATCTGCCATCTTGTATTCTTTGCATACACCCTGCCAATCAGCCTTGCCCATGAATCCAGTAAGTGGGGTAAAACCACCAATACCCATCATGATGAGATCACCAGACTCACGAGATGTGATGCTGATTTTTTTGAGTTTTTCAGCCTTTTGCTTTTCTTCCTCCAACTCCTGCCCTGATAGTAAGAGCGGTTTGAGCTTCTTCTCTTTGCCGTGTGGGTTTACTAATTCCATAAATTACTTCCCTCCTTTTATTTTGGTTTGTTTTGACCCTAAGTATTAAAAACTATTTTGACTCTAAAGCCTTGCATACATTGTTGAATATATCATCAATACTACCGGTCCCATTTACGGACTTTAAAATGCCTTTCTTGCTGTAATAATCAAACAGAGGTGCAGTTTGAGCATTATAGACCTCTAATCTCTTCTTTATAGTCTCTTCTTTATCATCATCCCTTTGGAAGAGTTCACCATTGCATTTATCGCAGGTATTGCCCTTGCTTGATGGATTGAAATAGATATTATACATCTGCCCACATGCCTTACATGTTCTCCTTCCAGTTAACCTCTTCATAAGATCATCAAATGGGACATCAACACTGAGGGCGCAAGTCAGTGGCATATTAAGGCTTGACAACATCTTGTCAAGCGCCTCTGCCTGTGCTGTGTTGCGCGGAAAACCATCAAGGATATATCCATTCTTACAATCATCCTGTTTCAATCTCTCTTCTACCATCCCGAGAACTACACTGTCTGGAACCAATTCACCCTTGTCCATATAGGATTTTGCCTCTTTACCTAATGCCGTTCCTGCTGCCACAGCAGCCCTAAGCAGATCACCTGTTGATATCTGAGGTATCTTGTATTTGTCTACCAGCTTCTTAGCCTGCGTGCCTTTTCCTGCGCCGGGAGCACCCAGCAAAACGATTCTCATATGGAACCTCCGTAGATATATTTTTGATAGGGGTTGAAAAAAAGACTTTATAAATTAATCTATTAAAATTTTAAATTCAAATTAAAAATAATAATTATCAAATAAGCAGAATTTATAACCCATCAAGCACTCGCTAACATTTTTTGTATAGGCTTTTTTATTGTGAACTCAATGGATTACCTTCTTAAAAACCCCTTCAAGATAATCCCGTAGTAATGTCAGCGCCCTTGCCCTATGACTCATCCTATCCTTGACATCGGGTGATAATTCACCAAAGGTCTCTTCAAGTCCTTCTGGTATAAACAAGGGATCATATCCAAAACCATTATCTCCCCTTGTGGAATCTGCAATCCTTCCTTCTACTGTCCCTTTAAAAGTCTTTATAAACCCATCAACTGTTACAAGTGCAATAACACACACAAACCTTGCCCTTCTATCATCACCCCTTAGACTTCCCAT
>JBDNDH010000129.1:0-4926 GCA_046719235.1 Thermodesulfovibrionales bacterium | reverse complement strand
CAAAAAATTGCAATTGATAGATAACATATCGGACATAGATGCCTTCAAAGCCTTTGAACTGTGGCAAGGTTTATCTGAGTGTAGCAACCCTACTTCACAATAGTGATGATTAAATTAAAAATGTGCAGTTAGAAATTAGGGCGCTACATGTGTAAAGGTGCTGCAACAAAGCCCTTTCAGGCATCTATGTCCGATGAGAGATAAGTTTGGTTGCATTTTTGGGTTAACGATAGTTACTAAGAAAAACGGCAAGATAACAGTATCTATATAGATACCCACTTTGAGAGCCATGCACAAAACTTAGGCTGACACAGAGGTCTCAGGTCTCAATTTATTACATCTTTTCGTATTTTGTAATAAGGGTATCGTAGCCTTCCTTTGCAAGCCTTTCTGCAACCGTCTTTATCTCATTACCATCTCTAAACACACCAACCCTTACCCTGTAGTATTTGATGCCATTTATTACAACCTGAGTTATATAAACGTCCTTGTATCTTATGTCTAATCCCTGCTTTAATCTCTTGGCATTTGACTCTTCCCTAAATGAGCCGATCTGTATAGTCATTACACCAGCAATGATGCTACCCCTAACTACCTTTACATACCTCAAATCCCGTGCAAATGGCTCTATATCAACAGGTCCCACCCCAAGACCCACAAAGTTTATTTCCTTCGCTGTTCCATAAGACATATCCAAATCCCTACCTTGAACAAAAGGTCCTCTGTCATTTACGGTGCATTGTGTAGTCTTATTGTTTTGTGGGTTGGTTATCCTCAACATAGTACCAAAAGGAAAATCTCTATGAGCACATGTAAGGGCATACATATCAAACTGCTCTCCAGAGGCAGTGGGTCTTCCATGAAATTCCCTGCCATACCAAGAGGCTATTACCCTCTGTCTTTTGCCTTCAATCCTTTCAGTTTCACGCTGCGGTTCTCTTTCAGGTGGCAGTGGCACTTGTGGTCTTTCCAGAGGCGGTGAAGGGGGTATATGCGGAGGGGGTTGCCTCTTTACAGGCGCACAAGAGGTGATAAGCATAATAAAAAAAACAACCAAAAGCACCATCACTATGATGTTTCTAACAAATATCACAATCTCGAGACCTCACGCAATTTAATTAAACCAACGAAACACATAAAAGATAGAAGTGATTTTCTCGCATAAAAAGACTAAATATTTTAACACGAATAATATCTTAGGATATTAGCGTCTTATCAATGTCACCCTATAACTTTGCTTTTTAAACGAAAGTAACCTTTGAGTTCTAAATCTAATAAAATTTGTTGATTTCAAAAATCAAATCAAATAAACTGCAAGTAATTTCAGATTAAAAATCACTGCAGGAGATAATGAACACAAGATTTTGAATCAATCAAAATGGATACAACCGTCTATGATGCTATTGAGAGGTTAGTAGATAAGAGGCTAAGGTCTCTGATAGTGTTACCAAAAAAATGAAAATGATGTCTATAGTATCGTCACTGTTAGGGATATTGTTTTTAAGGTAATCAAAAATAATCTTGATATACACAAGATAAAGGTTGAAGAAATCGCACCAAAACCATTAAAGATAACCACTATCACCGCTAACATGTGCGAACTGCTACTTATTGCCTTTTATTAATCTATCAGGTAGAGGCAATATAAAAGAGAAAAATCTTGCAATCAGGCTTTGTGAAAATCTGGTAGATGATCTCAAGTTTGAGATAACAGAAAAGATTCTTAAAATAGATGTGAAAAACTTTTGGGAAGGAAAGATACTTTCTGACTATGTAGATAGTATCACAAGGATTAGTGATTTGATAGAAGATGCAAGCGACTATCTATACATCATAGAGATTAGTCTCAAATAAACCTCAAATAACACTTATTCATGTTTGAGATTGCAAAAATAGCAAGCCTCCTAATTGCCTTAGGTATTAGCTCAAAAGACGCATCAAACGCATTTGCCGTATCAATAGGGGCTGGTTTGATATCTTACAACACGGGCGCAAACGAGCTCGCAACAGTCCTCGGACCAGTGATGCACTGTGGTATAGAGGTAAACAAAACGATTATCTTTTTGGTTGCATCAATAATGGTTTTTCTTGGTGCCTATCTCTTTAGCCACAGGGTAATTGAGGCAGTAGGCAAGGGTATCACTACATTAGACCCGTATTCTGGTTTTGCAACCCAATTTGGTGCTGGCGGGTGTGTTTTATTATTTACAATTGTCGGGATGCCTGTATCAACTACCTACTCCATTATAGGTGGGATCATTGGAGTTGGTCTGAATAAGGGGATAAGGACTGTCAAGATACCACTACTCCTTAAGATAGGGCTCAACTTTATTATTAGCCCTTCTTTGGCATTTATGCTCTCATACCTTCTGATTAGATTATTTTACCTCTAAATATTCCTTTATAATCCTTACGACCTGTGGGATTGCCTCTCTTACCTTTTCCGTGCACTCCCTATCCAGTGTCAAGATATCCTCCACCTCAACGCCTATAATCCTTATCTCTTTTGGCATCTCATCGGGAAAGAGTGTTCGTCCCAATCTTATTACCTCAAATAATGTTATATTGTGTGTTCCACTTGCATATACATCTGAAAAGGTCTTGTCTGGGTCAATCTCTATGATACTTCCAGGTTGAGCGCCAGACTTTACACCATCCACAATAACCGCCCTATCATAACCTAATATGCTATCAAGAACCTTAAAATCAGTATTCATCAAAAAGGCAGTATCTACAGTATTCTCAAAAAATTCAGCAATCTTTAATCCAACACCATCATCTGTAAAATTAGGATTACCAATACCTACAAGTATTGACCTCATAATACCTCATCTTTAAATTTATTTAGGATTTTGGGCGGAGGCATATGCCCCCACCCAAAAGAAGATTAGCTAAGCTCGTAATTCCTAAGACTTTTTACCAGTTCACCGTTGTGATCTATTATGTCTATTCTCATTGGGATTGAGCCCGGAAGGGTATGTGTGGAACAGGCAAAACACAGGTCGTATGGGCGATAGGCCATCTCTACAAGATTAAGGATCCCTTCATCCACTTTACCATTCTTGATAAAATGTTGTGCAGCCCTCTTAACAGCCACATTAATAGAACCCTTGTTGTGTGTGGTTGCCACTACGATGTTTGCATCTGTTACAAAACCCTTTTCATCAGTCTTATAGTGATGTATCAAGGTGCCTCTTACTGCATCTACTATACCTACCCCCTCACCAACAGGTGCACCTATCTCTTGGCGGATATTGGTATCTGTAATGCTTTCGTCAGAGGCGATATTCTTTAGATTTTCAGCTGCATTCATAAGCTCAATTGCCCTCATCCAATGGTATGCAAGAATATTGTGAACAGGCTTACCACCAAAGGCATTGAGCATCTTTTCGTATCCCTCCTGTGCAAGAGGCGTATGAAACCCATTTGCTACATTAAACCTCGCAAGAGGTCCAACACTGTAAATACTTGTATCCTCACCATCGACTAAACCCTTCCATCCCAACTTCTTTAGGTATGGTGCCTTCTGATAACTCCAAGGCAGAGTCCTTTCAGCGATATAATCAAGATACTCCTTACCTTTAAATCTACCTATTTCCTTGCCTTTTGTATCAACTATCTTTTGCGTTCCATCATAGTATGAAATCTTGTCATTTGCATCAACAGTGCCTACATAGTTTGTGACAACCTTATATACATCGCCAGTGACAAGTGCCATGTAGTCCTTGTTTTGCAATACAACCTTGTCAAAGACATCAAGTGTCAATTTTGCAAGCTCAAGACAATCATCTGCCAGTTTGAGAATCTCTTGCCTTTCCTTCTCTGTGATAGTCTTAGACCAACCACCAGGCAGTGCAGCAACAGGATGACTTGGTCTGCCAGCGGTTATTTCAAAGATTTTTACAGCAGATTGTCTCTTTCTGAGAACCAATTTCCCTACATCTGCACCAACCTTTAATACAAGACCTACGAGGTTTCTCTCAGCAGGTGACGCAGTAGGCCCGCATACAAAATCAGGGAAACCTAAAGCATACAGTACGACTGTATGGTCTTCAAAATAATGCGAATTATAGTAAAGCTCTCTAATCTTCTTTGCAGTTGGTGTCGGTTCAAGCCCGTAAACCGCGTCTGCAGCCTTCGCTGAGGCTGTAAAGTGCACGCCCCTACAGACGCCGCAGATTGTGCTCACTGTTCGGGGTACTTCCTCAATGGGCATACCTTTGACGAACTTTTCATAGCCCATAAACTCAACCACCTGCAAAAAGGCGTTATCTACATTGCCGTTTTCATCAAGAAAGATTTTAATCTTACCATGGCCTTCAAGCCTGGTCATAGGATTAATTTCTATGGTCTTCATTACCTTTCCTCCTTATGGATTTCTTTATTTACAGTAATCATCTTTTAATCTTTTTCCCAAAGGTTGAGCCCGGTAGATTATATCTGTAAAAAGTATGAATAGGGTCTGGGATCTGATCTACAAGATTCTCTTCTTCAAGCATACTTGCAACGGCACTTATTGCCCTTAAGCCAAAGTCCTTCACGCCTGGTATAGGCCCGCCACAACCCCTACAAGGTATGTTTGCATTAGGGCACTTAACACCGCAGTCCCCTTGTGTAATGGGTCCCAAACAAAGATAACCCTCTTCAAGCAGACATGCACCTTCTGAAGGCGTTCCTTCAATAGTCCTCTTCACAGTAGTTGCCATTTTCTTTGGCTTCCCTTGTAGCACTGGGTTTCTACCACATACCTCACATAGTGCCTTGCCCATAGTAATCCATGAACCTGGCGGTGGTAGCTGACCACTGAGTAGTGCTGTAAATGCAGCCTTTACATGATCATAGTGTGGTGGACATCCACCAATATAATAATCCACTGGCACTACCTGATCAAGCGTCCTTGCATCCACAAGTGTTGGCAGTGTAGAT
>JBDNDH010000128.1:0-4935 GCA_046719235.1 Thermodesulfovibrionales bacterium | reverse complement strand
TTAGTGCGTCGGATCTGATCAGTAAGACAAATTCCGCACTAAACCGTGCAAGGACCTTAGGACAAAACAGGTGGTATCTTTTTCATGAAGACGACTCCTATATAAAGTCCGCCTCTTCAAGCCTTGAGGAAAAACAGATGATTATCCAGGCCATGGAAGAAGATAGATTTATCCCCTATTTTCAGCCGATCCTTGACCTAAAGACCAACACGATCCATCATTACGAGGCTCTCGCAAGGTTAATTGACCAATACGATAATGTATTACTCCCGAGCTCCTTTGTCTTTACCGCTGAAAAATACGGTTTAATAGCAGGCATTGACAAGATTATTGCCTATAAAACGATGCAGATTCAGGCTGAGCTAAAGAGATTAGGTAGAGTCGTCAGCTTTAGTATTAACCTTTCTGGCAAATATCTCGGGGATGAGGCGATGCTCAATTATCTAAAGGAAAGCCTTGAGGATACAAAGGCTGATCCTGAAAATATAGTATTTGAGCTGACAGAGACCGCTGCAATAGAGGATTTTTCATCTGCTATAAGGTTCTTCAAAGAATTGAAAAAGATTGGATGCAAGTTTTCACTTGATGACTTCGGTGTTGGTTTTACATCCTTTGTCCACATTATTGAGATGGAGGTTGATTTTATTAAGATAGACGGGTCTTTTGTAAGAAACATTGAGACATCCACAAGAAACAGGTTACTTGTAAAAACCATCTCAGACCTTGCAAAGGGGTTGAAGATAAAAACTATTGCTGAATACGCAGATAAAGAGGTAACCGTTCAAATATTGAGGGAACTGGGTGTAGATTACGCACAGGGATTTTATATCGGCAAACCTGCACCTCATCTTATATAAGTCTATCCATTAATTAAACATTTCATTTACATCTAAAGATTGACTTTGTTTGACAATACACTCTATTTAGGTTATTTTATCTAATGTCCATTGGAACGCCACTACTTGGTCAGCTGCTATTAAAGGCTAATCTCGTAAACGAGGCCCAGATAAATGAAGCCCTCAAAATACAGAGATTGGAGGGCAAGAGGCTTGGTTCGGTCTTAGTAAAATTGGGATACCTCAGTGAAGAGAGCCTTATTACCTTCTTAAGCAGGCAATACAATGCCCCACCCGTGAATCTATCAGAACAGAAGATAGACACCAATCTTTTAAAACTCATCCCTTATGAAACTGCCAAAAGGTATCAGTTAATCCCTATCTCAAAAGAGGGTGGTGCCCTTAAGATTGCAATCTCTGATCCATCAAACACCCTTGCCATAGATGATGTGAAGTTTATAACAAGTATGAAGGTATCAGTATATGTGGCATCGGAGTCATCCATATTGTCTGCCATTGAAAAATACTATTCTCAAAAAGACCAAAAGAAGATCCTGATTGACAGTAAGACAGCCCAAGGCACCAAAAAATCAGATGAACCACTTGTGGAGGATTTATCAAAGGTCATTGGTAGTGCAATGGAAGACCTCACCGTTGTGGAAGAAAAAGACGAGGCACCAGTTGAGCATGTAGATGCCCCGATAGTCAAACTGGTAAATGGCATCTTGATGAATGCCTTGAGATCTCGGGCAAGTGACATCCACATTGAACCATCGGAAGAGATGCTGAGGGTAAGGTACAGGATAGATGGGGTCTTACAGCCTGTCTTAAAATTACCCGTAAAGATGAAAAATGCTATAACATCAAGGATAAAAATCATGTCTCACCTTGATATATCTGAAAGAAGACTCCCGCAAGACGGTAGGATCAAACTGAAGATTGGTGGTGATAGGGAGATAGACTTTAGGGTTTCTACACTACCCACCATCTTTGGTGAGAAGATAGTTATGAGACTTCTTGATAAATCAAACCTTCAATTAGAACTGAATAAATTGGGTTTTGATGAGAAACAGCTCTTGGATTTTCTTGAGGCAATAGAAAAGCCTTATGGAATGATACTTGTTACAGGACCAACAGGTAGTGGTAAGACCACTACCTTGTATTCCGCCCTGTCTCATTTAAATAAACCGGGTGTAAATATCATGACCGCAGAGGACCCTGTGGAGTATAACTTCTTTGGCATAAATCAGGTTCAGATGAAGGAAGAGATAGGGCTCAATTTTGCCGCAGTCTTGAGGTCTTTTCTAAGACAAGACCCTGACATCATACTTGTAGGAGAGATAAGGGATTTTGAGACTGCAGAAATAGCAATCAAGGCAGCACTCACCGGACATCTTGTTTTGAGCACACTCCACACAAACGATGCCCCAAGCACCATCACAAGGCTTGTAAATATGGGTATTGAACCTGTATTGATATCTACCTCTGTAATCCTGATATTAGCCCAAAGACTTGCAAGAAGGATCTGCACAACATGTAAGACCGAAGATAATGTCTCAGAGAAGGTCTTGATCAAATTGGGATGCACCCCTGAAGAGGCTAAAGACATGAAATGTTACATAGGCAAGGGTTGCCCGGAATGTAACAATACAGGATATAGAGGCAGGCTTGCCATACACGAGATAATGCCAATCAAAGAAGAGATCAAGGAATTGATACTAAGCGGGGCATCTGCTGCAGAGATAAAAAAGGAGGCAATCAGGTTAGGCATGTCAACTCTCAGGAAGAGTGGTATTAATAAAATCAAACAAGGTTTAACAACCATTGAAGAGGTCTTAAGGGTAACCTTTGAGGATTAGTAGTCGTGCTTGTTGACCTTCTCACCGATATGATACAAAAGGGTGGCTCCGACCTCCACATAACCACAGGTGCAAGACCAAGGATTAGGAAAGGCAGAAACCTCATTGACTTAGAAGATTACCCACCTCTAACCCCTGAAGATACAAAGAGGTTTTGTTACAGCATCTTGTCAGAATCACAGATAGAGAGATTCGAGAGGGAACTTCAAATAGATATATCCTTCGGCATAAAAGGACTTAGTAGATTCAGGGCAAACATCTTTGTCCAAAGAGGTGCAATAACTGGGGTCTTCAGGGCTATACCATTTAGTATAAAGACCCTTGAGGCCTTACGATTGCCGAGCATCATATCTACCCTTGCACTTAAGCCTCACGGGCTTGTAATCATAAGTGGGCAGAGATCAACGGGCAAATCTACAACCATCGCCTCAATGATCGATATGATAAACAACACAAGGCAATGTCACATCATCACTATTGAAGACCCACTTGAATTTTTACACAGTCATAAAAAGGCTCTGGTAAATCAGAGAGAGGTAAACACAGATGCATCAGATATAATCACATCTATAAAGTCAGCCTTGAGGCAAGACCCAGATGTATTGATGATAGATGAATTAGAAAATGCAGAGGTGATTGAACTTGCGATTACTGCCGCAGAGAGGGGGCATCTCGTTATTACAAGCATGACTTCGTCTTCTGTGATTATGACTATTAAAAGAATTATTGAACAATTTCCACCTCACCAACAAGAACAGATTAGATTCAGGCTCTCTTATGTCCTTGAGGGCATAGTCTGTCAACAGTTAGTAAGAAGGCAAGACAACACTGGCATACTACCTGCTTGTGAGATACTGATAGCAACCCCAGCCGTGAAAAACCTCCTAAAAGAAGATAATACCAAGCAAATCTACTCCTTAATGCAAAGTATGACAGATATGCAGACTATGAACCAGTCTTTAGCAGATCTCTTTGAGAAAAAATACATAGACAAAGAAACTGCTATTGGTGCTACTTACGCTGTAGAAGAACTCAACCTTTTGCTTACAAAGGGGGGCGTTTTAACAAAAAAACATCATATTTAAAAAAAGTTTATGTCAAAGGTTTTGTGAAGAGATACCTTAAAACATTCTAAAATTATACAGGAGGAAGTGTGATAAACATACTAAAACCCGCAGATCTTACACATACATGTGACAGGATGATTTTTGATATCAATACAACAGAGGATTTGAAGGGACACTTCAATTCAATCATCGGACAGGAACGTGCTCTAAATGCCCTCAATTTTGGGTTAGGAATAGAAAGCAAGGGCTTTAATATCTATGCGTTGGGTGATGGAGGCACAGGCAAGACAACAGCAATAAAAAAACTCCTCTCTGAAAAGGCACGACAGAAACCTGTTCCACCAGACTGGTGTTATGTATATAACTTTAAAAATCCTGATATGCCTGTGGCAATATCCCTCCCTGCAGGCGAAGCAAAGGAATTTAAAAAGGATATTGAAGACCTCGTCAAGGGGTTGACTACCGAGATCCCTAAGGTGTTTGAGTCAAAAGACTATGAGAAGAATCGAGCAAAACTGATAGAGGCATTTCAGATAAAACAAAACGAGCTGTTTCAAGGCATAGAAAACGAGGCAAAGGCAAAGTCTTTCTCCATCAGAAAGCGTCAGACATCGTTGGTCATAGTTCCTGTAAAACCTGACGGAGAGCCCTTAACAGAAGAGGAATATGCCTCTCTCAGTGATGAGACAAAAAAATCCATTGAAAAGACCGGCAGGACACTACAAGAAAAATTGGACGATGTAGTCAGACTTGTAAGAGAAGAGGAGAAAAGGCTTAAGGAATCCATCTCGCAGTTGGACAAAGAGATGGTAGTCATCACAACAGGACATCTATTTGACAGACTGCAGGAAAGGTATAAGGATAATGCAAAGATTATCTCTTATCTCAAAGACGTTATGGATGATGTGGTCGCCCATCTTGATGATTTTAGACCTACAGAAGAGCAACCCTCCCCGTTCCCGTTCTTTAAACCACCAAGACAGGAGGCAAATCTCCAGAAGTATGCTGTAAACATCATTGTTGACAATACCGATCTGGAAGGTGCCCCAGTAATATTTGAACACAATCCGACCTTCTTAAACATATGTGGAAGGATTGAATATAAGTTTCAGTATGGTATGGCAATCACAGATTTTACCATGATAAAAGGTGGTGCCCGTCACACGGCGGACG
>JBDNDH010000127.1:0-4949 GCA_046719235.1 Thermodesulfovibrionales bacterium | reverse complement strand
AGAAAAGGATTTTGGTGCCCTAAGGAGAAATTAATCTTCAAAGATTCCTACAGACATTTAAAAATACCTAAAACATGGCTAAAATAGGTTGTAAATTTTTCTATCGGCAAATTTGAGATGCACTGGCTATTCAAAACTGTCCAATTTAGGACAGTAGATACATAAAGCTGTCCAAAAATGGACAGACTTTTTTGTTTTAAGACAGAAAAAAACTACAGAAAAGATTGTATTCCAAATTAAATCAGATAAATATAATATCTTGGCATATTAATTGCCTTGTAAAATTAAATGACCGTGCAAGACACATTTTGTATAGGTTACCTACCCCCCAATCCTTATTTCTTTCTGGCGTCCCTAGTGGCGGGACGCCCCATTTTATCTGTCTATAGATTTATTAGAATCCATAAATCTAACAAAGAGGAAAGGAGGTGTGTACTCAAGAAGACCCATTTAGTGAAAACTAAATACAAAAAAATCAAAACTTTAAGGGAGGAACAAAATGAAGAAGACTTGGTTGTCGTTGATGATTGCCATGCTGGCAACGGTTTTTATGCTTTACCAAAACGGTGCCTTTGCACAGAAACCTGCCGACACAAAGGCTGAAACCAAAAAGGCAGAATCAAGCCCTGATGCAAAAAAGGCAGATGAGAAGAAACCCGAAGAGGCAAAGCCTGCCGATGCACAGTCTGTAACTATTGAGATTGATAAGACATCCTTAAACAACGGTGGTTCAATTAATGTAAAGGGTGTTGTGCCTGCAGGCAAGCCTGTCTATTTAGAGGTATGGGCAGAGCAGAAGGTGAGGGCTTCAAGATTTGACGCAGAGGTAGATAAGGAGACTGGGAAGAGACCTTATATACTTTATATGACAGAACAGATGCCTGCATACTACAAGATCTTCCTGCCAAAAGATAAGAAAGAGGCATATGAACAAAACAAAAAAGAGGGTGGTAAGTGGAGCGTATCTAAGGCTTTAAAGGATACCGGAGCAGACATAGCATATTCAGTCCCAGCAAAGATAAAGATTGACCGCTATCAGGCAACGCTCATGGGTAGCGTTGTTGGTTCAAGGGGCGACCTATTAAGTCCGATGGATGAGAAGGAAAACAGGAGGCGCTCCATGCAATTGATTAAGGCAAGGTTTAGAAATATAGACAAGGTCATGAGCCCTGATGTAGATGTGAAGCCTGATGGCACCTATAGTGCAACGATCAATATTAGGGAAGGGCTTGCACCTGGTAAATACTATATTGTAGCAGTGGCTGACAAAGGGCTTAAGAGCCAGCCAGTTTCCTTTGAGAATAATATTAGCTTCCCTGTAATGTATCTCAGCAATGCTGGAACGAGTCTTAATATCTTAGGGCCATTTCTACTTG
The DNA here is from genome assembly GCA_046719235.1 of Thermodesulfovibrionales bacterium. Taxonomy (GTDB): domain Bacteria; phylum Nitrospirota; class Thermodesulfovibrionia; order Thermodesulfovibrionales; family Dissulfurispiraceae; genus DUZI01. Next base: position 3,573 of record JBDNDH010000127.1, on the reverse strand, counting down.
TGTTGTTCATAGCAACCTTTGGGGTGTTAATGGGCGCTGGTGGTGGATTTATCATTAATCCTTTGCTTGTTACTATCTATCCATTGCCACACACAATAGTTGCTGGAACGGTCATGCCAACAGTTCTATTCTCACAGGGTAGCGGCATATTGAATTATTCAAAGATTAAGTTTATCAACTGGAAACTTGGATGTACAATAGGTGCTGCAATGCTTGCAGGAGGATTCATAGGACCAAAACTCACTGAGATGATAACCCTTGAACAGTTTAAATTTGTCTTTGGATGGATACTGATAATCCTTGCGGCTCTCATGTTCTGGCAGACAACGCCAGGTTATATTGAAAAGAACAAGAAGGAACAGGCTATCTTGAAGGAATTCCAAAAGAGGGCAAAAGAAGCAGCTGAAAAGAAAAAGGCTAACAATCAATAAATAGGAGGGATATTAATCATGTATATGACAGTTGAATTTTGGGGCCAGGAATTTAAGGTAAATATAATACTGGGTTGCATAGGAGGCTTTCTCATAGCTGTGGCGTCATCGATGTTTGGTTTTGGTGGAGGTCCATTTATGGTTCCCCTCATGACCGTTGGATTAGGACTTCCTATGTATGTTGTTGTAGGGAGTTCACTTCTTGCAATATTTTTCAACACCCTTATGGGGACGATGAGACACTATCAATTTGGCAACTTTGACCTGCTATTCTTCCTTATAATGTTCCCTGCTGCTATTCTTGCAGGCTTTATAGCCCCTCAGATAGCCAAGAGGGTAAGCCCTCTAATAGTAAAGAGGGTGGCTGTTGTGGGTCTTTTGATACTTGCTGCAAGTCTGCTCGGCTTATTCTAAAATAATATTTTGGGTGGGTTAGATACACAACCCACCCAGTCTCATAGCGGAGGAAATAATGGAAAGAGACGTTGTTTACAGTATGTGTGGTATGTGTGCAACAAGATGCCCTATTAAGGTTGAGCAATCAAATGGAATTGTTACCTGGATTGAGGGCAATCCATATGTGGCAGGGATGGAAGGAGCCCTATGTGCAAAGGGATCTGCTGGTTTAGGGCTCATCAACGATATGGAAAGACCCCTACAACCTCTTATCAGAGAGGGCAAGAGGGGTGAAGGCAAGTGGAAAAAGGCTACATGGGATGAGGCTCTTGGTTATATTGCAGACAAGATAAATTCAATAAAGGCTAACTATGGTGCAAAGGCGATAGCCCTTGCCGATAGAGGTGGGTTATTCACGGATTTGACAAAGACCTTTGTAAAGGCACTTGGTTCACCAAATTATCTTGACCACGATGATACCTGCGCAAAGAATGTCAACATGGCTGCACAGAGCCTTTTTGGTTATGGCAGGGGAGACCTGGGCTATGACTTTGCAAATTCAAAATATATAGTCCTCTTTGGTAGAAACATCTTTGAATCCCTTCAGGTTAGAGAGGTCAATAATGTCTTAAACGCCATGGAAAATGGCTGTAAGATTACTTACATAGACGTGAGGGCTACGGTTACTGCATCAAAGGCCCATAGATTTCTCATGATCAGACCCGGCACTGATTACGCAATGATACTTGCACTGATAAATACGATTATCAAAGAAAAACTCTATGATGTTGACTTTGTAAATAGATACATAAAAGACTTTGCAGAACTCCAGTCTTTCATAGTCCCATATACAGCAGAGTGGGCAGAGACTGAGACAGGGATACCTGCATATGAGATCCGTGCTGTCGCAAGAGAGGCATCACAGGCTAAGCCAAATGTAATCTTTCACGGTGGCTGGATGCTTGCAAGATACATAGACTCTTTTTATGCAAGTAGAGGTTTATATTTACTTAATGCACTGCTTGGTAGCATTGAGTCTAAAGGCGGGATAATCATAGGGAAAGGGGCAAAGGACGCTGGTAAAAAGGGCTTAAGGTCTCTCTCAGATGGTATCCCAGAGCCACAGGATAAGATATTTGATGCGAGCCTAAAGGACAAGTCACTTGGGACAGGGCATATAGTAAATCTCTACAAGGTCATCAAGACCGGTGAGCCATACCCAATTAAGGCACTGTTTGTCTATCGTTATGATCCGATGGCATCCCTTCCAGACCCTGAAGAACAGAAGAAGGTGCTTGACAACCTCGATCTGCTTGTCTCAATAGATGTCAATTACAGTGAGACAGGCTGGTATAGTGATGTCATACTGCCAGAGGCGACATACCTTGAAAGATCCAATATAATCTGTGTGCAAAAGGGACAAAAGCCAAACTTTTTCATGAGGAGACAGGCAGTAAAGCCAAGATTTGATACAAAAGAAGGCTGGGAGATCTTTACACTACTTGCACATAAACTCGGGGCTGGACAGTATTTCCCATGGAAAAGCATAGAGGAGATATGGAACTACCAGCTTGAACCCACAGGATATAAGATAGAAGACTTTGATGCAAAGGGCTTTGTGTCACTGTCAAAAGACCCTATAATAATGCCACGAGATGATATAAAATTTACAACACCATCAGGTAAGATCGAGATTATCTCTGAAAAGATCACCAAGCTTGGCAGAGAATCCCTTGCAAAATACGTATCTCCTAAGAAGCCAGAAGAGGGATCTTTCAGACTTGCATTTGGCAGGTCACCTGTCCATACCCATGCACAGACCCAAAACAATATCTATCTAAACGAGATAGTCTCTGAGAATTGTCTGTGGATAAATGAGGCCGAGGCAAAAAAATTAGGTATAAAAAATGGCGATTATGTTGAGGTCTCAACGGATGGCTATAGCGGCAAGATCAAGGCCTATGTGACACCCTATATTCACAAAGAGGCTGTCTTTATGCTTCATGGCTTTGGTAGTGAGATACCGCTTAAGACAAGGTCTTATGGTAAGGGCCTCAGGGATACTAAATTCCAGAAGGGTCTTCTTGAGACAGTTGACCCTGTGGGTGGTGGCGTTGCCTATCTTGAGGCAATGGTCAAGGTAAAAAAGGCATAGGGAGGTTAAAAGATGAGCAAATACTACATATATCAGGATCACCTTAGGTGTATTGGATGCTATGCCTGCGAGGTTCACTGTAAGACTAAGAACAATGTGCCTGTGGGTCCAAGATTGTCAAGGATAATACAGGTAGGACCTAAATTGGTAGGCAAGATACCCAAGATGGCATTTATCTTTATGCCATGTTTTCACTGCGAGACTCCCTGGTGTGTATCTGCCTGCCCTACAGGTGCAATGCAAAAGAGACCTCAAGATGGTATCGTTTTTGTTGAGCAAGGGCTCTGTGTGGGATGTAAATCCTGTATCACTGCATGCCCTTGGGGTGTGCCTCAGTGGAATCCAGAGACAGGCAAGGTAATAAAGTGCGATTATTGTAAGGATAGAGTGGATAAAGGGCTTATGCCTGCCTGTGTGACTAAATGCACAGCCCATGCCCTCAAGTTTGTCTCACCAGAGGAGGCATCAAGGCTAAAGAGGGAGAGATTTGCAAAAGAGATCGCAGAGTTTGGGACAGGTTATTAAGATAGGATAAATCAATGGATATGCCTGCCCCTACAATCCTAAAGAAATGGATTCTTCAGAGAAGTG
>JBDNDH010000126.1:0-4978 GCA_046719235.1 Thermodesulfovibrionales bacterium | reverse complement strand
TTTTGACCTAAACCTCAATGAATCATTAAGGATACTGCAAAAAAGACAATATATTGATTTAATAGCAAATACTCTCCCCGATACCCATGAGATACGAGGGGTCATGACACATCTTAAGGATTATATTTCAAACAGATGTAAGAGTGATTAAAGATTTGCCAAATACCAATCTTTTCTATAAAATATCCAGTATGGAAAACTATAAAATATTAGTCGTTGATGACAACATAGACAACCTTGTAATAACATCAAGGCTTCTTAAAAAAGAAGGATATGAGGTTATGACCGTGTCTTCAGGTTTAGAATGCATCAAGGAAGTAAAATCGTTTAAACCAGACCTCATCCTCCTTGATGTATTACTCCCTGATATCAGCGGTTTTGAGGTGTGTAGGATCATAAAATCGGATCAAGAAACCAAAGATATCGTCATTATATATTACACATCAGTCGATAGGTCACCAGAGGTTAAGGCAGAGGGATACAGACAAGGTGCAGATGGATATATAGCACGACCAATATCAAATAACGAGTTTCTCTCAATATTACAGGCATATTTTAGGATATTAAAAAAGGCTCGTCAGATAAAGGACAGTGAAGCGAGATGGGGCATCTTGTCAGACTTGTCATTTGATGGGATTGTCATTCACGATAAACAAAAGGTCATAGATGCAAATAAAGTTATGCTGAACATGATGGGCTACAGCTCCATTGATGAGGTCAATGAGGCATCATCTATACTTGATTTTGTAGCCCCTGATTCAAGAGAGATTGTCTCACAGAAGATGGAGCAGGATTTTGAGGGGACATTCACTGCAAATCTCGTGAGAAAAGATGGCTCCATCTTCCCAGCTGACTTAAGCGTAAAAAACGTCCTCATCGATGGTAAGATCGCAAGGGCAGTTACTGTTCGTGATATCACAGAGAGATTTCTTCTTGAAAGGGAGATAAAAAGGGCAATGGAAGATGCAATTGAGGCATCAAGGATGAAATCCCAGTTTGTCGCAAACGTAAGCCACGAGATACGGACACCAATAAACTCTTTACAAACTATTATTGAATTAGTGAGAGATACACCACTTACTAAGGAGCAAGTCTACTATCTGGACTTAGCTCAAAAATCTATCAATTGTCTTCTTGATATTGTAAACGACATACTTGATCTATCAAAGATAGAGGCTGGTAAGATTGATCTCAAAGACGAGGATTTTGATTTTTTGGGGTTAATAAATGACCTAACTAAGATGTTTGAACATCAGATAAAATCAAAAGGTCTTGAGATGAGACTTGAGATAGACCAAGATGTCCCACAATACCTTAAAGGCGATTCCATGCGACTAAAACAGATATTAATGAACCTTATAAATAACGCAATAAAATTCACAGACAATGGCTATGTATCCTTACTCATAAGACCCCATAAGAGAGTTGAGTTTGGCAGGTGTGTATTACTATTTGTAGTGTCGGATACTGGACGAGGGATATCACAGGAAAGACAAGAGCGGATCTTTGAAAGCTTCGTCCAAGAAGATGGCACCATCTCAAGAAGATACGGTGGGACTGGGCTTGGGCTTACCATCAGCAAAAACCTTGTAAATCTCATGGGTGGTACGATCTGGGTAGAGAGCGAATTGGGACAAGGAAGCAGTTTCTATTTTACCGTCCCATTCAATATTGGCAACAAACCAGACCCAGAAGAAAAGGGGGAGATAGACTCAGCAGACCTCTTTAATAATTTTAAGAACATGAAGATACTGCTCGCAGAGGACAATGAGATAAACAAAGAATTGACTAAGAGATTACTTGAGAAAAATGGCTTTATAGTAGAGGCGGTTTCAAATGGGATAGAGGTTTTACAGAAACTACAAGAGTATGACGATTTTGATGTTATACTTATGGACATGCAGATGCCAGAGATGGATGGGATAATGACCACCCAGATAATCAAAGGCATAAAAGATGAACAGAGATGGAAGATAAAAAGACGAGATATCCCTATCATAGCCCTTACTGCAAATGCAATGAAAGAACACAGAGAATTGTGTATCTCTAAAGGGATGGATGAATACATTCCAAAACCCATCAATATCAAACATATGCTGTTCATACTTAAAAAAATATTGTCAAAGAAAAACAAATCCGAAGGGGAACTAAAGACATTGAACAACACACAAGATAAAAACCCACCAACCCTTATAAACCGTGAAAAGGCATTAGACCTTTTGGGAGGAGATGAGGAGATGCTCTCTCAGATCTATGACATGTTTCTTGACTATGTGCCTACCCAGATTGAAACACTCAACACTGCCCTAAAACAAAAAGATATGGAATCTCTTAACAGGGTGTCCCATTCTTTAAAGAGTAACGCTGGAACGATCGGCAGCGAAGAACTGAGACAAAAGGCTTATCAAATGGAGATATCAGCCAAACAAAATGATCTTGAAGCCTTTGAGAGACACTATGCGGAATTTTCAGCTTTATTAAAGGCAGTTATCGAAGAGATACATAAGTTTAAGAAAGATAAAGGTCACTGAAGGCAAAAATATAGATCCCTCGCTTATAATGCGATATCCTTGCCCTTATACATCAAAAAAACATCGTTGGGATTAATCTAACTAATAGTAAAACACGGCATAACCGGCAAAGACAAAAAGGACGATTATTTGTAGGAGAATCAAGTTCCCCTTTTTTATTAAACCTTCGAAATCGCCTACATTGAAGCGATGAAGGACATAACTACAGGATAACACCCCAACGATTAGTAACAATAGGCAGGTAAAATTTACTACAGTTGGAGGTACCGAAAAATAAAGGTGGCTTAAGTCGAACCCAAACTGTCTACCCAAGGTCGGTAAAAAATCACCAAGATTAGTAAGAAAATATTCTAATCTATAAACAAGCTCACCAGTGAAGGCAAGAGGAACTAACACCGGCACCATCGGAGAAAACCTCCCAAAGACCTCATCTTCTCGCAATCCAAATAGCCTGGAGCCAAAACGGGTGAGTATCACAAAAAATACAAAACACAACAAAAGAAGGATCGAAAAAGTAAGCCACTTTGAACTAAAAAATATCGCCACGATATCGTTATACCAAGCCTTGTGTTGAATAAATCTTGCAATTTGGGAACCCATCAAAAATGGTATTACATACGAACATGTTAGATGTCTTCCTTTGTTGATGATGAGTTCTATAAAGGGGTTTCGAATGTTTATTCTGGGGGAATCCGATTCGCACAAAGTTATACAGCGACCACAGACAAGGCAATAGAGGTTATTCCTCACATTGTATGCGCCGAGATACACAGGACATCCAGGTATTCCATCCCTTCCCTTCTTGCATGAAAATGTCTTGCATGTCTTGCATACTGTGCGGTCTGGCCTGAACTCGGACATTGAAATGGTTGAGGCAACACCTATCATCTTACCCATTGGGCAGAGATGTCTGCACCATGACTGTCCTGTGAAAATCAAACCTGAAAAAGTTGCGCCAAGAATGATACTCAACAAAAGATAAGCAGTTCCAGCAGGCCATGTCTTCATGTCGGTGACTGCTTCAATATAGATTATTATGGCAAGCAATATGACCGATAGGTAAGTACAGTATTTTTGAAAGAAGGTAGGGACTTTAAGATTAAGTGTAAGTCCAGCCCCTTGCAACAGTCGTCCAAGACCAGGAAATGGGCAGAAAGCACACCAAAGTTTGCCGACAAAAAACCAACTCAGGACAACGCTTGTCCACCATATACCCCATGATAGAAAAAGCATGGCATTTTTGTGGGGTTCCTGAGGCCCAAAAATACCCATGACAATGAGCAATACGAAGGAGATGTCACCGAATGTGCGAATATACAAAAGATTCCTTCTCTCTACGAAAAATCTTTTAATGGCAGGAAATGCTTGAAACAGATTTAATCTGGCGTTTTCATCGTATTTGAAAAGTATCCTGTAGAGATTCTTGATTAGTTCTCTTTTAGCAGACATATCTTCCTCAAATCAATCAATCCTATAAATCTAAAAAAAACAATAGCTAAAGGGTAAAACATCAGACATCCCTCACTGAGGGGTAAATCTTTTAATTTACAGATGGTTTGCAGTGCATAAGTTTGGTCATTTGATTAATTCGACTATACATGATTATGCCATAGAGAAGATGTGAGTGAAGAACCTCTGGGATTACAGATCTTTATACCTTTTTCTTACCTCTTCAATCTTACCACAACTATACTCCCCTTCAGGACAGGGATATCTCAAGCAGGGTGGACCTGCGTCTTTAAAGATGGTAGGGGCGATGTCTTTGACCAGTTTTAGCATCTCTTCGGCCATCCTTCTAATCTCCCATTGAGCCCTGTTACAACACCTCTGCCTGAAAAAATGTAGAAGCTCCCTTGCATTCATTGTCACTATAATCTTTGTCTCTGCAGCATTTGGCAACACAAACCTTGCATCCTGATTTGCAGATTCGCCAATTAGACCCCTTTCATTTAACCTTTTAGCGATAAAATTATATGTCTCCTGAGCCTTCATCATGAATCTTTCAAAGGCCTCCTTAGCCTCTTTATCTTCAGATATTGAAGGGGGCACGATGTAATCAAATGTCTCAACATCTTTCTTTTCAGAGACATACCTTTGTGATTGTTGGCTATATGATGCAATCCTGTGCCTTACCAATTGATGTGAACAGGCCCTGGATATCCCTTCGATTGCAAAAGTAAAAGAGGCATGTTCTATAGGACTCATGTGCCCCATCCTCATCAGCTTCTCAACAAAGGTGGTCTGGTCTTTGGCATCTATCCTATCTTTTAAAGCCTCAATGTCTATAGGGCTATAACAAAGTTTTGCAGACATTGCGATCGTTGCCTCTGGCTCTGGTGTATGCCTGATCAGTAGCACCTTTAATGCAGTCTCTGGCATCTTCTTACAATCTGCCTTTGGTTGTAGGCGTGCCCTTTCTCTGTGTATCTATAGAAACAGCCTCCCTT
>JBDNDH010000125.1:0-5006 GCA_046719235.1 Thermodesulfovibrionales bacterium | reverse complement strand
CGAACCCGCTTCCTGCCTCTGAGTTTTTTAAGGTCGGTGATGAGGGAGAGTTTATAATACTAAAATACGATCCAGACACCAATAAGATCACATTGGGATACAAACAAAAGAAGCCAGACCCATGGGAAACGGTGGAGTCCAGATATCAACCGGGCATGAGGCTCAAGGCAAAGGTAATAAGTATCGTTGACTATGGGGTATTTGTGGAGGTTGAGGATGGGCTTGAAGGATTGGTGCATCAATCAGAATTGGACTGGGAACCGAGAAGAAGACATCCATCAAAGTATGTATCTGTAGGTGATATCTTAGAACTCGTTGTGCTGTCCTTAGATAAAGATAATCGCAAACTATCATTGAGTCTCAAACAAACTAAACCAAAGCCTTGGGACATTGTAGGTGAGAAATATAAAAAGGGAGACAAGATAATAGGCAGGGTGAAGACTATAACCGACTTTGGTTTGTTTATAAGGATACCTGAGGGTGTAGATGGTTTGGTGCACATATCGGATATCTCTTGGACTAAACATGTAAAGCACCCATCAGACATGTTTAAGAAAGGGCAGAGGGTTGAGGCGGTTGTCTTAAACATTGAGCCCCACAAGGAGAGACTTGCCTTAGGTATCAAGCAACTAACAGAAGACCCTTGGATAAAGGAAATCCCAGCAAGGTATCAGCAAGGGCAAGAATACAAAGGTAAGGTTGTAAAGATTACCGATTTTGGTGTTTTTGTAGAGATAGAAGGTGGGATTGAAGGGATTGAGGGGCTTGTATATTCATCAGAGGTTGATAACTCTATACCGCTTCAAGAGGGAGATGAGATTTGGGTAAGGATAATCAAGATTAACCTAGACGAAAGAAAGATAGGCTTAAGCATGAAGAATATAAAGATGAGACAAAATGAAGAGTAAGATATTTATCTTTTTAGGTGTATTCCTTATCTTTCTTGTCTTTTTGAGTCTGGCATTAACGATAATCCAGAAGGATGTTGCTGTCAAAGAAAAGATTGGACTTGTAAGGGTAGAGGGACCAATCATACAGTCAAAGGCTATCGTGGAAGAGATAAAGGAATATACTAAGGACAAACAGATAAAGGCTATAGTTGTGAGGGTTGATAGTCCTGGAGGAGGCGTTGTCCCATCCCAAGAGATATACTCAGAGATAAAGCGTGCAGCTTCTATGAAAAATGTTGTGATCTCTATGGGGTCACTCGCTGCATCTGGGGGGTATTACATATCTGCACCTGCCACAAAGATCATAGCAAATCCAGGGACGATCACTGGTTCCATAGGTGTTATTATGGAGATACCAAATCTCCAAGGGCTTATGGATAAGATTGGTGTAAAGACAGAGGTCATAAAGAGCGGGAAATACAAGGATATGACATCTGCCTTTAGGGCTATGGGCAAGGAACAGAAAGAGATACTTCAAGGTGTGCTTGATAATGTTCATGAGCAGTTTATAAATGCAGTTTCAGAAGGCAGAAAGATACCTGTTGAAAAGGTAAAGGCATTGGCTGATGGAAGTGTCTTTACTGGTTCTCAAGCACTCAGCAAGGGGCTTGTTGATCAATTGGGGACGCTTGAGGATGCAATTAAGGAGGCAGGAAGATTGGCGGGGATACAAGGAGAACCAGAGGTTGTTACAAAGAAGGCAAGGCACTTTCTTATTGAGATATTAGAGAGTAGGCTCTTGGGTTCAACAAACATTGTATATCCCACCTATAAGTTAGATTATATGATGTTTTTACCATGAAAAAATTTTTATTAGCTCAAGGAGGGGTATGATATGACAAAGTCTGTCTTGATTGACAAACTGACAGAAAAGGTCCCAGGTTTTACGAGAAAGCAGATGGAGATGATAGTAGATTCAGTCTTTGATGGGATGAAAGAGGCATTGGCAAAAAACGAAAAGATTGAGATTAGGGGTTTTGGTAACTTTAAGATAAAACACAGAAAGGCAAAGACTGCGAGAAACCCGAGAACTGGAGAAAAAGTGGAAGTGCCATCAAAGAGGGCAGTACATTTTAAGATCGGGAAACCCTTTCACAATGCCCTAAACAAGGACACTGTAACAAAGGAAATAGTAGGATAATTCATCCTATCTAACAATCAAGGCAGAAAAGCACCATCAGTATAAACTTTGTAACACCAGTAGGGTTGGTGATTAAAATCCTCTAAAAAATTGCATCGTTATGTGGGATAAAAACATAAAATGGCAGATGGATAGACGGGATGTCTTAAAAGGCTTTCTTCATTTCTGTTTAGGTTCAGTGCTTTTAATACTAACTGCTGGTGTTGTCTTTTTTGCCTATCCGCGTAAAAAGACATCAAAAAGGATCACATACATCCCTGTGCTTGATGAAGAAGAACTGCCTCAGAAACATGTAAAAAGTGTAAGATACGAATATTCCGATGCGGGCAAGACTATCGCAAATAAGTTATACATTTCACCCCTAAAAGATGGTCATATCGCCCTATCGCCAGTCTGTAGTCACTTTGGTTGCCTTGTAACATGGGATAGCATAAACAGGGAGTTTGTATGTCCATGTCATGCTGGTAGGTATAACATGTATGGTGATGCTATTGGTGGTCCACCAACAAGGCCTTTATCAAGGTTGCCCATGTATATAGAAAATGGGAAGGTATACGTGGGTGTGAATGTTTAATATTTTTAACCTATGTCACATTATTTTTAATACTTGAAAAGAACAAAAAGCCATCTACCTTAAGGATGTAAGGCAGCAATTTGAAAAAGAACAATAAACTCAAGGGGTAATTTTATATGCAGATGCCGTCTCACTTAATAGATAAGGATACATGGGAAAAGGTTTTATACTTTATTGCACTAAATGATACACCACCACCCTATCTGCTTTTAAATAGAGATGTGGTCATAAACAAGATAAAACAGATAGGAACGGGTATAAGTGGCTCAAAGGTCTTTTATGCCGTGAAGGCAAACCCCGACATTGAGATATTAAGATTTTTGGCTGATATGGATATTGGTTTTGAGATAGCATCTGAAGGGGAGTTGGAACTTTTAAAGTCTCTATCTGTAAGTGCAGATAGGATAATAACGAGCAATCCTGTTAAGACCTTTAAGTTTCTTGTCTCTGCAAGGGACTACGGTATTAGGTATTACGCCTTTGATTCCTATCCTGAGGTTGATAAATTGGCACGGTATGTCCCAAATTGTCTTGTCTATGTGAGGCTATCAGTTCCAAATGAGGGCAGTGAATGGCCACTTAGTAAAAAGTTTGGTGTTGAGATTGATGATGCAATTAGCCTACTTGTGTATGCACAGAAGATGGGACTTTGCCCTGTTGGTGTGACATTTCATGTTGGGTCTCAGTGTAACAATGCATACAACTGGCATTCAGCGATAGAGAAGACCCGTGAGTTATGGGATTTGGCAAGGCAAAAGGGTATTGAACTAAAAATGATCAATATAGGTGGAGGCTATCCCATAAGATATACAAGGGATGTAATTGATATCCCAACTATAGAGAAAAGGATTGCTCAATCTATCAGGCAGAAGTTCCCCGATGGTGTAGATGTATTTATTGAGCCAGGAAGGGCTGTTGTGGGCGATGCAGGTGTTTTTGTGACAACAGTTATTGGCAAGGCACTTAGAGGAGATGAGAATTGGTTATACATTGATGTAGGGGTCTTTAACGGCTTGATGGAGAGTATTGGGGGTATCAAATACAGTTATGTTGTAGGAAGCAGAAATCCCACAAAAAAGTGGACTATTGCAGGACCAAGTTGTGACAGTTTTGATGTGATTGATAGAGATGTAGAACTCCCAGAGCCAGAGGTTGGTAACAGGATGTTGATACTATCAAGTGGTGCTTATACTATATCTTATGCGTCCGAATTCAATGGTTTTTCAATCCCTAAGACTATCATAATATGAGGTGTCTTTTAGTGTTAAAACAAATAAGTTTGTGCATTTTATAATATAAAAAGGCATACATGAATCGCATCTTCCCATTTATTGACTGGCTAAAGACATACAGGAAGGAATGGTTTTTACGAGACCTTTTTGCAGGACTTACTGTGGCGGTTGTCCTTGTGCCGCAGTCTATGTCTTATGCAATGATAGCAGGTTTACCACCTATATACGGGCTTTATGCGGCATCAATACCATCTATTGTTGCTGCCTTATGGGGGAGTTCAAGGTTACTTTCAACTGGACCTGTTGCTATAGTGAGTCTTCTGACATTTTCATCAATATTGCCCTATGCAAAACCGGGTTCGGTTGAGTTTATCGCTATGGCAATAAATCTTGCTGCTATTGTTGGAACCATTCAGTTATTGATGGGTGTCTTCAAGATGGGTTTTGTTATGCGATTTGTTTCTCACCCTGTAATAGTAGGCTTTACAAATGCCGGGGCGATAATTATTGCTACTACACAGATAAAACACCTTTTAGGGATTAATCTAAAGGATAGTGAGTTTATACTTCCCGTCTTCGTTGATATATTTAAAAACATACCTAATACAAATGTTTATACATTGATGGTAGGATTGGTTTCAATTGCGATTATCCTCGGTGGCAAGAGGATAAATAGCAATTTCCCAAGTGCAATGTTTGCAGCCCTTTTGGCGATATTGTGTGGTTATTTTTTTAAGATAGAACAGTATGGGGTCAGTATAGTTGGTCAGATGCCTTCGGGTTTTCCATCTTTTTCTCTACCCTTTACTGGACATATGGAGGTGTTTGTAGAGAGGGATATACCCAGCATCATCTCAATTATACCAACATTTATTGATATTGAGACATCCTTTCGTTTGATAGGTCCTGGTATTGTCATTGCAATAGTTGGTTTTATGGAGGCACTGGCTATATCAAAGTCAATTGCAGAAAAGACAAAAGAACACCTGAATATTAATCAGGAGCTCATCGGTCAAGGCATGTCTAATATTGTGGGTTCATTTTTTAATTCTTTTGCCGTTAGCGGTTCTTTCTCAAGGAGTGCCGTTAATCTGCAGGCAGGAGATCGG
>JBDNDH010000124.1:0-5009 GCA_046719235.1 Thermodesulfovibrionales bacterium | reverse complement strand
CCTTTTTGGTCTTTTTAAAGTCAAATTTTTTGTGGTAAAGCCTCATTTTCATATCACCTATAAGATAATATCAACTATTTTAACCTAATACAATGTAAATAAACCAAGATTTAAATATATACTTTTCAGACTGACAAAAATGGTGTTAATAACATATCTTGAATTGTGTTAAAATAATGACCCGTTGGTAAATATTAATGTGAGGGGTGGTATATGCTCAAAAAGGTGGTCACATATTTTGAAAAACCGGGCAGAGAAAATACCCCTGCTTGTCTTAATATTGTTAAGGATGCAATCAAAGAATATGGCTACAAACACATAATTATTGCATCTACAGAGGGAGACACAGGTTTGCTTTTTAGCAGAGAGTTATCTCCAACAGGGATAAACATTGTCGTAATTACGCACTGTGCCAATTTCAAAGGTCCTAATATAGAAGAGTTTAAACCAGAGGTCAGAAGAGAGATAGAGTCATTAGGTGCAAAAATCCATACCGGCACAATGGTGACCCACAGCATTGAGACTGCATTTGCCTCAAAGTTTCATGGTCTGTATCCTACTCTTGTAGTGGCAAATACGCTTAGAAGATTTTGTGAGGGGGTGAAGGTATGCTGTGAGATCGTGATGATGGCAACGGACGCTGGTTTAGTTCCTGAAGGTGAAGAGGTCCTGGCAGTAGCGGGCACTGGTAGAGGGGCTGATACAGTTACAGTAATCATGTCTTCTGCATCAAAGAGGTTTTTTGAACTCAAGGTGCTTGAGATACTCGCAAAACCGAGGACTTAATAGGTATCTAATATGATACCCTTGAGTCTTGACATAAATGTAGTGATTTATTTATAAAACCTTACAAAATTTTGGGCAAAAATGTATGGGCTAAAAGGGATATATTTTCTAAACAGACAGATAGAAGACCTCTTTGGTACTGAGGTAGAGAGGGGTTCTTCATCATGGTTGCCGTCATCTGATGTCTTTGAGACACAAGATAGATTTGAGGTGGTGATAGAGTTGCCCGGGGTCGAAGAAAATGATATTGAATTAGAGGTCAAATACAACACCCTTAAGGTAAAGGGCGAAAGAAGGGTAACATTCGAGGGATTTAGATATTTTCAATTAGAAAGGGGATATGGTGGATTCCTTAGGGTGTTTGTATTTCCATCTGATATAAGCAATAATGTAATTAATGCAAGGCTAAGAGATGGCATACTATATATTGAGGTTGATAAAAACAAGGTTTTAGACAATTTATAATAACAAAATCATTAGTTAGAGGGGATAAATAGGTTTATGGGTAAGATCAGAATTGCTATAGCAGGACTTGGGAATTGTGCGAGCTCTTTGATACAGGGAATTAGTTATTACAGGTCACTTGGTGAAAAGGGTAAGGACAACACACTTGGGCTGATGCATTATGATTTGGGTGGATATACTCCCTCGGATATTGAGGTGGTGTGTGCATTCGATATAGATATTAGAAAGGTCAATAAACCCATTAAGGAGGCACTTTTTGCAAAGCCAAATTGCACGAAGGTCTTCTGTGAAGATGTATCATCTGATGTGGTAGTGCGCATGGGAGAGATACTTGACGGAGTCTCACCACACCTCTTTGAGTATCCAGAAGAACACCGTTTTGTGCCTTCTGATGAGAAGCCTTGTGATGTAGTTAAGGAGCTTAAAGATAGTGGTGCTGAGATGCTCATTAATTACCTTCCAGTAGGTTCAGAGAATGCAACCCGTTTTTATGCAGAGTGTTGTCTTGAGGCAGGTGTTGGGTTTATAAATTGTATGCCTGTTTTTATTGTTTCCGATAAAGACTGGGCACAAAGGTTTTTATCTAAGAATATTCCAATAGTAGGAGATGATATTAAGGCACAAATAGGGGCTACGATCGTTCATCGTTGGCTTACCAAGCTCTTTATGGATAGAGGCATACACATTGATCACACATATCAGCTTAATGTGGGTGGCAATACAGATTTTCTCAACATGCTCAACCACAGTAGGCTGAAGTCAAAAAAGGTATCAAAGACGGAGGCTGTAAGATCACAAATTACACATAGCATATCAAGTGATGATATACACATCGGTCCTTCTGATTATGTGCCATGGATGAAGGACAACAAGGTATGTTTTTTGAGGATTGAAGGTAAGGGATTTGGTAATATCCCAATGAATCTTGAATTGAGGCTTTCCGTTGAAGACTCTCCAAACAGCGCTGGTGTGGTTATAGACGCCATTAGATGCTGTAAATTAGCCATTGATAGAGGCATTGGGGGGCAATTAATATCCCCTTCAGCCTATTTTATGAAACATCCCCCCATTCAATTTACTGATGAAGAGGCAAGGATGATGGTTGAGGAGTTTATCCAAAACAAGAGAGAGAGATAAAAGGGGTATAAGGGTAACAAGAAGGGTGATGATAAAGGTGATAATGTAATGTTAAGTGCAAAGTTGGGACATATACTTGACAAACCACTTGAACCAATCGCCAAGAGGATAACAATACATCCTAATGTTATCACGATAATTGGTCTGATAATCACTGTTGTAGCCTGTGCTGTGATACCTTTCCACCTTGCAGTTGGTGGTTTGCTAATAATACTTGGAGGCTTCTTTGACATGCTCGATGGGGTGGTAGCGAGGGCAAATAGTAGGAATACAAAGTTTGGGGCATTCCTTGATTCAACAATAGACCGATACAGTGACTCGCTTATCTTCATTGCTATAGCATGGTATTTCTTTAATGAAGGAAACCTTCATGGTGTCTTACTCACCGCTGGTGCCATGGTAGGAGCGCTTTTGATAAGTTATGTAAGGGCAAGGGCTGAAGGCTTGGGTATTGAGTGTAAGGTTGGACTTATGGAAAGGCCAGAGAGGATAGTGCTTCTGGCTTTTGGCTGTATCAGCGGGCTTATACTATATGTGGTTACCCTCATATTTGTCCTAAATCATCTAACAGTTGTCCAAAGGATTATTCATGTCTATAAGTCTGATGTGTGTTATAATGGTTCATCTGCAAAATTCAATAAAAAAGGGGACTAAAGATGGTTGACTATATCTGGGTAGTGGTGGTTAGTCTTGGCTTTTTGTTCCTCATTGTGGGGTTTCTGGTTGGTATCTCAATACTTGTCTATGCAACCCTTGAGATCAAGAAGGCTGTAAATGGCTTAAAGGTACTGATAGAAAAGGTGGAATCTAATATAAATCCTATTATTGAAAGCACGGACTCAACCATAAAGGGGATTAAGGCAATAAGTGAGGATATAAAACACATTACTGGTAATGTCAAAGAACTCTCCGTATCACTTACGGAGTTGGCAAATAATGTCAGGGATACGAGCAGGCTGGTTGTTGATTTAAGGAATTCTTTATCAATCAAGGGTGCAGGCTTAAAGGCTGGTCTTAAGACCGCATTAGAAGTGTTGTTAAAACAGAAAAATTAAAAGGAGGCAGAGAGATGAGACACGAAGAAGGAGGCTTTAGCTCAGGGGCGATACTTTTGTCTTTTGTGCTTGGAGGCATTGTTGGAGCAGGTATAGCCATGTTGCTTACCCCTCAGTCAGGTCCTGAGACAAGGAGAAGGATGAGGGAGTTTGTTGACGATGTTAGGGATAAAACTACTGATTATGTATCACACGCTAAAGAGAGGATTTCTACAACAGTAGAAAAGGGTAAGGAATATCTTGATGAGAAGAAGGCAGCGTTGTCATCTGCCTTTGAGGCAGGTAAAGAGGCATTTGAGAAAGAAGTAGGTAAGCAGCAGCAATAGATGCATGAGGTCTCGGTTGCCCAAGCCCTTTTAGAAAAGGTTATAGAAGAATGTCGTAACAGTGGGCATAAGTTGGTAAAATCAGTGAGGGTTGATATAGGCAGGGCATCAGGCGTAGTCTCTGATGCCTTGTTTTTTGCATTCAATGCCCTTAAGATAGATACCATTGCAAAAGATGCATCACTGACAGTAAATGAGATTGAGATTTTGGCAAGGTGTAATGAGTGCCAAAAGGAATTTACAACAGAAGATACCTATATATATGAGTGCCCGTTTTGTAGCTCATGGAGGTTTACGATCCTAAGGGGTAAGGAGCTTAATTTAATAGAGATAGAGGTGGAATGAGTGAAACTTCAAGTCGTTTCCAAGATACTTGATGCCAATGAAAGAATAGCGGAAGAAAATAGAGACATGTTTCAGAAAAATTCCGTATTTGTGATTAATCTTATGAGTTCTCCTGGTGCAGGCAAGACCACACTCCTTGAAAAGACAATCTCGGAACTCAAAGACTCCCTCAAGATTGCCGTCATAGAAGGCGATATTGCTGGTGTGGATGATGCAATGAGGATTGAGGCACTTGGGGTCCCAGTTGTTCAGATAAATACGGGAGGATACTGCCATCTTGATGCAGGGATGATTAAGGAGGCAATGAAGGAATTTGATCTGACCAATACTGATATCTTGTTTATCGAAAATGTTGGCAATCTCGTCTGTCCTGCAGAGTTTTATATGGGAGAAGACATAAAGGTTATGATACTGAGCATTACCGAAGGTCACGATAAACCGCTAAAATATCCTGCCATGTTTCAAAACTCAAGGGTGATTTTGATAAATAAGATAGACCTAAAAGGGCATCTTGATGTAGATATGCAAAAGATAAGAAAAGACATCTATACCCTCAATCCAACAGCACATGTATTTGAAGTTTCCTGTAAAACAGGCGAAGGTCTGAAATCTTGGATACACTGGCTCAAGACAGAATCTTTATCAAAGAGGCATTAAAAGAGGCTCAGAAGGCACTTAAAAAAGACGAGATACCTGTGGGGGCAGTAGTTGTTTGTAATGGGGAGATAGTCTCAAGAGCCCATAATCTAAAAGAAAAGACAAAAAACCCAACACAACACGCAGAATTGATAGCCATTTCAATGGCAGCAAAGAGGCTTAATAGGTGGAGGCTAAATGACTGCATCCTGTATGTTACCCTTGAGCCCTGTATAATGTGCGCTGGCGACGAGCTGGT
>JBDNDH010000123.1:0-5019 GCA_046719235.1 Thermodesulfovibrionales bacterium | reverse complement strand
GCGCAATGACAACAAATGTTATGAGACATTCAGGTGCTACTGTAGCAAATATCAGCATTATCATAAGGGACAATATCATCTATTTAGACATAGATGATAACGGTTGCGGTATCTCTGAATACCATTTGAATAGCCCTGAATCTTTTGGTATCATTGGTATCAAGGAAAGGGTAAGGTTTCTTGGCGGACAGGTAACATTTCAAGGCATAAAAGGTAGGGGGACAAAGGTTTCTGTCTCAATCCCTATGTAAGAGGAGTTTGTTATGATTAGATTGATAATTGCAGATGACCACACAATATTTCGTCACGGACTCAAAAAGATACTTGAAGAAAATAAAGACATACAGGTAGTTGCCGAGGCAAGTAATGGCAACGAGGCTCTTGACAAGGCTTGCAAAACCGACTGCGATATCATACTACTTGACATATCCATGCCAGGTCTAACTGGTTTAGATCTGTTGAAGATGCTAAGGATACACAAACCTAAATTAAAGGTTTTAGTCTTAAGTATGTATCCAGAACATCAATATGCCCTAAGGGCACTTAAGGCAGGAGCTGCTGGTTACATCAATAAGGCAAGTGCAGCTGATGAACTTATTGAGGCTATTAAAAAGGTCTATTCAGACGGAAAATACATCAGTCCTGAGATTGCGGAGAGATTCGTTTTTGAATTTGAACCAGACGCAGACAGACAACCCCACGAGTCATTGACAGACAGGGAGTATCAGATTCTATGCATGATTGCATCAGGAAAGACAGTTAGTATGATAGCGGAAGAGCTAAATCTAAGTGTAAAAACAGTGAGCACACACAGGGTGCATATACTTGAGAAGATGGGCATGAAGAATAATGCCGAATTAACACATTACATGATCAAGAAAGGCTTAGTAGAACCATAGATATCTTCTAATGCCTATCAATATGTTTGTTTATAGTGTTTTATAGACCGTGAAGATTTTGCTTTACCTTGCCTTGTTATCTATGATGTGATGCTCATGTCCAGATTTAGTCTTCATTTACGATGAGTCATATAAGTATCCTCTATGAAAACCTCCTTTCTATAACATTGATTTTATAGAACTGTTTGGATTCAATCACCTTATCTGGCCCTTCATTTTTGATTGACTTATTACTCATACTTTCTCTATGATTGATAGCAAAAATAAAGGAGGTATTTGAAGATGCCGGATGCAAAGGTTGTAAAACAGTTCGTTTTTTCCTTACCAAACAAGACAGGGCTTGCTGGCGAGATCACCGCAAATTTAGCAAATGCTAAGATTAATATCTCTGCCTTTGCTGGATATGAGATGGGTGATAAGGCAGAATTTATGCTTATATGCGACCAGATGCCAAAGGCAAAAAAGGTTCTTCAAAAGATGGGGGCCGAATTAAAGGAAGAGCAGGTAATTGAGGTGCAAATGCCAAACAAGATTGGTGAACTAAAGACCCTTACAGGTTCACTTGGGGATGCTGGTATAAACATCAACTACATCTATGGGACAACTGGACTCCCGAAGTCATCAGTCTGCATCTTAAAAACACATGACAACAAAAAGGCGATAAAAACACTCTCAACTAAAGCAAAACCAGCAAAGGCTGTAAAAAAGGATACAAAATCGGTCTCTGCTAAAAAACCAGTCAAAAAATAACCTTCTTTAATCAAAGTAAGGAGGGCTTGATGTGGGGGACAATAGGTGGTTTTTTGGTAAGTAGCATTGCTGAGGTTTTTGTTAAGGAGGTAGTAAAAGAGGTAGCAAAAGAGATAGGCAAAAAGGATAAAACAGTCACTTCAAAGAAGAAACCCCTCAGTTTCTCAAGTGGGCAGGTTGTGATACTTGAATATGTCCCAACTGAAAAAAATAACAGTCAACAATAGACGCTGATGAACGAGGTTAATCCTCTTTGAGGTATCCCTTTATAAAGTCCATAAGGGCTACTACACCTACTATTGTCCCTTCTTCGGCTACAAAGACACGGGCTATATTGTAACTCTTCATCATTGACAATAGGTGTTCAATAGGCATGTCTTTTTTGATGCAGATTACCGGCTTTGTAACAATTTCAGATGCCTCCACATTCTTGGGATCTAATCCCTTAGCCAACACCTTAAAAACAATATCCCTTACTGACAAGACACCAAAGCTGTCGGTATTGTCTTTTGGTGTGATCAATACAGATCTTATCTTATTAGTTATCATCTGCCTCATGACATCTGAAACCTTGCTACTTGATTCCATAGCAATAATGTTTTTATTCATTATGTCCTTGATCTTCAAATCAATCCCCCTGGGTGGTATTTATTCTAAGATGAATAACCGTTTTAGGCTTTTCTCATCAAAAAACATTAAGATGCAACATCTTACAAACCGAGTCTGGGTCTTCTTTATGAAGGGGTGTATACAAAACAATAACAGTTATTACCACATCTGCTGATTCAAAATGCCCCTTATCCCCATAATCATACCTTGGGATAATCCCCAAATGTTGACAGTATATATTGTTATTGTATATACTTTCAAGTCATGAGAATACCATTTATCGCAGCCAATTGGAAGATGAACAAGACCGTTGCTGAGACGGTAGATTTTATCAACACATTTATGCCAATGATAAAAGATACCTCCGGGGTAGAGGTAGTTATTGCCCCACCATATACATCGTTATACATACTTAGTGACTTGATCAAAGGCAGCAACATAAAACTATCTGCACAGAATGTATTTTATGAAGAAAAGGGCGCATACACAGGTGAGATATCGCCTGCAATGCTAAAGGATATTGGTTGCTCTTATGTCATAATTGGCCACTCCGAAAGGAGACAATACTTCTTTGAGACTGACGAGATTGTAAACAAAAAGATTAATATCGCTAAAAGATTTGGGTTGGGAGTCATAATGTGCATAGGGGAATCCCTGTCAGAAAGGGAAACTGGAAAGACCTTCGAGGTACTCAAAAGACAGGTTTCAGAAGGGTTAAAGGGTATTGAATCCGAAGGCATTGTGATAGCATATGAGCCAATCTGGGCTATTGGAACAGGGAAAACCGCTACAACTCAGCAGGCACAAGAGGCTCATGAGTTTATAAGAGAAGAACTCACTGCCATTTACGGAAGCGAAGCAAAAGGGTTAAGGATACTGTACGGAGGGAGTGTTACACCAGACAACATCGATGACCTTATGGCATGCCCAGATGTAGATGGGGCACTTGTTGGCGGAGCGAGTCTAAAACCGGATAGTTTTGCAAAAATAGTAAATTTTAAAAGGAGATAGAGATACTTGGAGATACTGATTACAATTATTCACATTATTGTTTGTCTGTTTTTAGTTTTTATTGTTCTTATCCAAAGTGGTAAAGGGGCAGAGATGGGGGCAGCATTTGGGGGCTCAAGTCAAACGCTCTTTGGAAGCAGAGGGGCTGCTACTTTTTTAAATAAATTAACAACTGTTGCCGCAGTTGTCTTTATGCTGACCTCTTTGGCTTTAACCTTTGTAACAACAAAACCAAAGACCGTTGTTAAAGATACACCAGTGCCAGTTCAGCAGGTTCCCCAGCAATCTCCAACTCAACAGATACCCCAAGAACCTACAAAAAAATAATGTGAAGCACTTTTTGTCCCTTTGTGCGTCTGTGTAATGCCTATATACTTTTTTGTCTGGTATTATCTTTTTTGTTTTCCTGCACAAGGGAGCCAGAGGTAAAAAGCCCAAATACACTTACAATAGCCTCAACTGCTGATGCCAAGAGATTATTGCCTATGCTTGCTTCTGACTCTGCATCATCAGGCATATCGGGCAATATATTTAATGGCCTCACAAAATACAACAAAGACATCGTTATTGTTGGAGACCTTGCAGAATCATGGGAGATCAGTCCCGATGGACTGACCATTATATTCAATCTGAGAAAGGGCGTAAAATGGCAGGATGGTAAGCCTTTTACCGCAGATGATGTGATATTTACTTACAATACCGTCATCAACCCAAATGTGCCAACACCCTACAGCAGTAATTATGGTCCTGTTGACAAGGTTGTCAAGTTGGACAGTCATAGGGTGATGGTTAAATACAAGGAACCTTATGCCGTTGCTCTTGAGGCTTGGGGAATGGGGATAATACCAAGACACATCTATGAAGGCAAAGACCTAACAAAACCTGATGTCAACAGAAACCCAATCGGCACAGGACCTTATAGGCTGAAAGAATGGGTATCAGGTCAAAAGATAACCCTTGAGGCATTTGAACAATACTATGAGAAAAGACCAAATATTGATAAGATAATCACCCGCGTTATCCCAGACACCGCAACTATGTTTTTGGAGTTAAAATTTGGTGGTATAGACTATATGGGTCTCACACCACCACAGTATAAACTTCAGGCACAAGGTAGTCACTTTAATAGATATTTCCAAAAATTCAGATTTCCATCCTTCAGTTATACCTATCTGGGTTTTAATCTCCTTAACCCGCTGTTCTCTGATGTAAGGGTAAGAAGGGCATTAAGCCACGCTATCAACAAGCATGACATCATTTCAGGTGTGCTCTTGGGGTATGGCACCGTGTGCACTGGGCCCTTCCCCCCAGAATCATGGGCATACAACCCTGATGCAAAGGGACCTGATTACAGTAAAGAAAAGGCACTGGAACTATTAAGAGAGGCAGGCTGGAGTCTTGAAAATGGCATCTTGAAAAAAGACGGTAAGGCCTTTGTATTCAATGTGCTCGTAAATCAAGGCAACGAGGCAAGGCTTAAGACTGCCCAGATAATAAAAGAACAGCTAAGGGAGATAGGTGTGGAGGTAAACATCAAGGTGCTTGAGTGGCAAGCAATGTTGCATGAGTTTATAAATAAAAAGCGATTTGAGGCCGTAATACTTGGCTGGGCACTGTCAAGAGATCCTGATTCTTACGATATTTGGCATTCATCCAAGACCAAAGAGGGTGAATTCAACTTTGTATCATACAAAAATGAAGAAGTTGATAGGCTCTTACTTGAAGGTAGAAGGACCTTTGATATTGAAAA
>JBDNDH010000122.1:0-5031 GCA_046719235.1 Thermodesulfovibrionales bacterium | reverse complement strand
ATAAGCAGGGCAAGGCCTACTGCTACCCCAGCAGCAGCGTTTGCTATCACAAAAAAGGCGATTATCTGTCCATGGATATCCTGCATATAATGACTTATCGCTATGAGACTGATATTTACCGCATTAAGCATAATCTCAATAGACAGAAACATCATCAATAGGTTTCTGCGACTTATAAATGTATAGAGCCCTATGCAAAAGAGGCAAAGACTAAGAGCAATATACCAACTAAGAGGCACCATCTCTTGCCCTCCTGATTGCAAGGACTGTCACTGCTATCATCGGGATAAAGAGTATTAATCCTATTACCAAAAATGGCAGGACATAGTCGTTAAATAGGGTAGCACCTATCAGTCTGATATGTGTTTGTTGATGTATCCTTTCAATACTGAAGTCTCCTGTTGGACCCATAACAAACCTTCCCAATGTGGTGACACAAAGAAGAAGTATCAAAGAAACAGCCATAGCCCTAAAGTGCCAAGAGGACACAAACCTCTGCTCCCTAACATTTATCTTTAATAACAGCACCACAAAGAGAAACATCACAAGTATCGCACCTGCATAAACGATTATCTGTATAATCGCAAAGAACTCAGCGTTTAAAAATAGATAAAGCCCTCCAATGTGGACAAACATCAGTAACATCCACAGGACTGCATGGACAAGGTTTCGCCTTGTCACCACCACGAGGGCAAGCCCAAGTATCATCACAAAGAAGTAGCCAAAGAAAAGTTGTGGTAGCGTCATAGGACAAACCTCTTTATAAATGCCACAATCATTAGATTTAGTAGTGAAAGTGGAATCAAGACCTTCCAACCAATCCTCATGAGCTGGTCAAATCGGTATCTTGGAATCGTTGCCCTCACCCAATAGTAGAAAAAGATGAAGAAATAGACCTTTAGGAGAAACCAGAAGATACCCGGCACAAAGCTCAAAAATGGCAGTATGTCAGTCACAAACCTTGGTATAGTCCAACCGCCAAAGAAACAGAGCGTCATAATGCTTGACATGATAAACATAGCCACATACTCAGAGAGAAAGAAAAGGGCATATCTGAAGCCGCTGTATTCAGTGAGATAGCCTGCCACAAGCTCTGTCTCTGCCTCAGGCAAGTCAAAAGGCGTCCTATTAGTCTCTGCAAAGGCTGCAATGAGAAAGACCACAAAACCTATAAGCAAATGCGGCGCATACATGCTTAGTGGATACTCATATTGTGCCTTCACGATCTCATCAAGCCTCACAGAGCCTGCCATCAAAAATACTGAGGCAAGGCTGATGCCCATTGCAATCTCATAACTAATTACCTGAGCAGCCGAACGGATGCCTCCAAAGAAGGCATACTTTGAGCCCGATGACCAGCCTGCAAGGATTATCCCATAGACACCTAAGGATGCGGTGGCAAGGATAAAGAGCATACCCACATTTATATCAGCGATGATAAAGTTCTCTGCAAAAGGTATGACTGCAAGTGATGTCATGGTTGGTGCAAGGACAATCACAGGGGCTATAAAAAACAGAGGTTTGTCTGCCTTTTGTGGGATTATGTCTTCCTTAAAGAGCGACTTAAACATGTCAGCGAAGGGCTGAAGGAGTCCGTATGGACCTACCTCAGTTGGGCCAAGCCTACACTGCATCCTACCAATGACCTTACGCTCAAAGTAGGTTGCATAGGCAACATGAAGCAGTGTTACCCCAAAGACCACTGCCACCTTGATGATGTTAATTATAACTGTGTAAAGAAAATCCATGCTTAATCACCATAATGTTTTAGTCCTTTGCCATTTCAAGTGTGTAGACACACCTGCGACTCCCTCTTTTTAGAGGGGAGATTAAATACTCTTTCACCCTCTCCCCAACCCTCTCCCCTCAAGGGAGAGGGAGATTATTTTAGCTCTCTCATCAAGGGAGAGGGATGGGATCTCTCCTATAAGTTCCCCTCTATTAAGAGGGGATAAAGGGGTGTGTGCCTTTATCCACTCCTTAATCTCTGTTATAACTCCTTCTATGTTATTCATCACATCCTCATCTTTGAATCTCAAAACTCTTATCCCAATCTCGTTTAGCCTCTGTTCTTTTAGTGCGTCTCTATCTGCAACTGCTTCAAAGCTGTGTGTATATCCATCCACTTCTATGGCTAACATTAATTTGTTGCAAAAGAAATCTACTATGTAATTATCTATTGGTTTTTGTCTGTGAAAATCGTATCCAATAGTTTGGTTGCCCTTTAAATATGTCCAGAGCTTTATCTCTGCCTTAGTACTTTTGTTTCTTAATCGTCTGGCTACTTCTTTCAGTTTTGGATTATATTGTATTTTTTTCATTATAAACACACCCCCTGCCCCCTCTTTTTAGAGGGGAGATTAAAAGATTGCCCACTCTTTTTAGAGGAGTTCATAAATACTGCCTCCATCTTTGAGGGGAGTTTTCCTCAAAGGGAAGTTCCTCCATAAGCAGCACCCTATCAAGAGCGAAGTTCTCCTTTGAGTTCCCCTCTATCAAGCGGGCATCTCCCCTATAGTTTCCCCTCTATCAAGAGGGGATTAAGGGGTGTGTGCCTTTTTGTCTGTAAAATTGGATTATATTTTTTTATAAACACACCCCCTGCCCCCTCTTCTTAGAGGGGAGTTATCTTTATTCAATAACCTTTGTCTCATACTGTCTATATTCCTCAGCCTTTTGTAGCACCTCTTGAAAGCCTTGCCAATATTCCTGAGGCCCTTTAAGGGGATAATCCTTTCTCAACGGATAGCCCTGCCAGTCTTCAGGCATGAGCACCCTTCGCAGATCACTATGACCCCTAAAGACAATGCCAAACATGTCAAAACACTCCCTCTCATGCCAACCTGCCCCTTCCCAAATCGATGTGACTGTATCGATAACTGCATCGTCCTCTGGCACCTCAGCCCTTATGCGAATGGCATATCCCTTTTCTATGGAAAACAATTGATAGACTACCTCAAAACGACAGGACTTCCTGTCTTTGTAATCCACACCACAAAGGTCCTGAAGGTGATCAAAGTCTAATTCTGCTGTGTCATGAAGAAACCTCAGGATGTCCACTATCCTGTCCTTTTTTACAATCACAGATATCTGTCCTGCAAAGTCATGTATGTCTCTTATCTCATCAGGGAATCTGTCCTTAAGGATGTCAACAATCTGGGTTACTCTCTTAGTCAAGGGCCCCCCTCTTCCAGTCATATAGGAAACCAAGAAAGATAAGCATCAGGAAGGCGATCATAGCCCAGAAGCCGATTATCCCGATCTGGCCAAATGCTACTGCCCATGGGTATAAAAACACTGCCTCCACATCAAAGACCACAAAAAGCACAGCAATGACATAAAATCTTATTGAAAACCTCTCACCTGGGTGTCCTACAGGTGGATTGCCAGACTCATAAGGCTCAAGCTTATCCTTGTAAGGCCTTCTCAGCCGTAAGACCTCACCTATAATCAATGCACCAAGACCAAATAATGTCCCTGCAATAAGGGTAATAAACACGGGAAGATAATTGACTGGTATGTATTCTCCTGGTGTCATCTCTGTCCTCCCTGTCTCTTACCTACAGGCAATCTGCCTATGTCTATGCCGAGAGGTCTCCAGAATTTATTAAAATAGCCTTTTGGATCTTTAACATGCTCATCCCAATTTTTTAGGAGTCTCTCTTTGTCAAAATAATTATCTTCCCTTTTGTATGATGAATATTCGTAATGCTCCGTAAGGACAATGGCATTCATCGGACAGACCTCCACGCAGTAGCCGCAATAGATGCATCTGTATGCCTCAATCTCATATTTGACCAGTTCACGTGCTACACCATCACCGCCATTATACTTGATATATATGCACTGGCTTGGACAGACCATCGCACACTTCATACATGCTACACACCTCTCCTTGCCAGTCTCAGGGTCTCTAACCATTGCATGTCTTCCTCTGAAACCATCTGCAACTGGCCGCTTTTCATGTGGGTATTTGATGGTTACAGGCCTTGTAAAAAAGACCTTTAAGGTAAGTGCAAGCCCACTTAGTATCTCAAGAAACAGCGCCTTTTTAATGAAGTCTTTAAATGTCATCTATCACACTCACCCATGACAATATCAATAGTCCCAATGACTGCTATGACATCAGCGATCATGTGCCCTTGACACAGACGAGGTATGGCAGCGGCATGGACAAAGGATGGAGACCTAAGCCTCATCCTGTAAGGCCTACCTGTGCCATCGCTTACTATGTAAAATCCAAGCTCACCCTTTGGTGCCTCTACTGCTGAGTAGAGCTCACCCTTTGGTGTAGATGTATATTCATTCACAAAGGCAATGTTAGCACTCCAGAGGGACATGTCACCCACTAATCTCTTATGACCTTTGGGGTTCATATCGAGGTCAGGTGCATCATCAGCAAGGATCTTACCGTCAGGCATCTTTTCAATACATTGTCTAATTATCCTCACCGACTGCCTCATCTCCTCCATCCTACAGCGATAACGGTCATAGACATCGCCATTTTTGCCAAGGGGAATATCAAAGTCTATCTCAGCATAGGCATCATAGGGCATCTTCTTCCTTACATCATAGTTGACGCCTGAACCCCTCAGCGTAGGACCTGTCAAGCCCCATCTGACAGCCTCTTTACCTGAGATGACACCTATGTTTTTGGTTCTTTGAAGCCATATCCTGTTTTGATCAATCAAAGTCTCGTATTCAACTATCCTTGAAGGAAATTCATTTATAAACCTCTTGACATTTTCAACAAACTCATCATTGATATCACATCTTACGCCACCAATCCTTGGATAACTCACTGTGAGCCTTGCACCAATAAGCATCTCAAAGAGGTCAAGTATCCATTCCCTTTCCCTGAAACAGTAGAGAAAAACTGTCATAGCCCCAATGTCTAAGGCATGGGTGGCAAGCCAAAGTAGATGGCTACTAATCCTCGTAAGCTCTGCTAAAAGTGTCCTGATATACCTTGCCCTCGAAGGCACCTCAAGCCCGATAAGCCTCTCCACAGCTACACAAAAGCCAATATTG
>JBDNDH010000121.1:0-5061 GCA_046719235.1 Thermodesulfovibrionales bacterium | reverse complement strand
GGTCTATCTTTGAACCTGCAGGATACAATGTCATTACTGCAAACACAGGTCAAAAGGGGATAGAGTCTGCCATATCTAATTCACCGGATATCATTATACTTGATCTAATGATGCCAGATAAGAGCGGATTTGAGGTTGCGCATATACTCAAAAATAGACCTGATACCCAAAACATACCAATCATTATACTCACAGCAAAAGAACTAACGATAAATGACAGATTGAAATTGGCTGGCAAGGCAAAGAAGATTATGCAAAAGAGCCATTTTTCAAAGGAAGACTTGCTATTTCAGATCAGAGACCTACAACTAATGTTCCCACAAAGGGCTGGTTTATACGATGAAATAAGCGGTCTTTTTGATAACTCTTACTTCCAGCTCAGGCTTGCCCAGGAGATATGCAGAGGACTACGATACAAAAATGTATTTTCAATAGTAGTCCTTGATGTTGACTCATTTACAGAGTATGTCAAGGCAAACGGCATCCATAGGGCAAACATGGTTATAAAAAAGATTGCTGACCTGATCAAAAAGTCTGTTAGAGGTGGAGACACCGTCGTAAGATATGGGATTGATGAGTTTGCTATAATACTCTCTAATACCCCAAAAGACCCAGCATTAACGGTCGCAAACCGATTTATAAGTTTCATAGAACATTATCCCTTTTACAATGTCTCTTGCATGCCTAATGGAAAATTAACGGCGAGTGCCTCTGTGGTTTTCTTCCCAAAAGAAGGTGAGACCGTTGAGGAACTCATAAATAAATCATATAAATTGCTCAAAAAGGCAAAGAAATCAGGGGGTAACAGGGTAGAATACCTATGAAAAAGATACTCGTTGTAGAGGACAATCAGTCGAATCTTGAACTCTTTTTAGATATCCTCTCAATGAAACCTTATGACTGCATGGCATCATCCAACGGAGAGGAGGCGATACAAAAGGCAATATCTGAAAATCCAGATCTCATACTGCTTGATATACAGCTTCCTGGATTAGACGGTGTAGAGGTTATAAAGAGACTGAGACAAGACCCTAAAACCCAAAAGACAAAGATCATCGCCCTTACTGCACATGCCATGAAGGGTGACAGGGACTACTATCTCTCGCAAGGCTTCGATGGATATATCTCGAAACCTATTGTAGTCAAGGATTTTTTAAAAGAGATATCTAATCTTTTAGATGAGCCTTGATTCATCAATCTTGTATCCACCTTTGGTATTGTTTCACCTCACAAATTTAGCATGGTTTCCTCAGTATCTAAAAGAGACTCACAAATAAACTTTCCAGACTTTACCATCATAAAGGCATCTGCTGGTTCTGGTAAGACCTTCTCTCTGAGTTTCAGATTTGTGCAGTTTGCCATCAGCAATAAGATACAATACAATGGATTAAACAACCTCCTTGCTATCACCTTCTCAAACAACGCCACAAAGGAGATGAAGGATAGGATTATCAGGCTACTCAAACTTCTCATCCTTGATGACAGAGAATCTCTTGATAGATTGGGTAATATCGTAGGTATGACTAAAGAGGAAATATCAAAAAATGCAATGACACTTCTTGACAATATACTTAACAACTATCCTGACCTTCAGATAAAGACGATAGATAGTTTTATGGCTGGAATCTTTAAGGCTTCTTCCATTGAGTTAGGATTTAGTCCCGACTTTGAGATAGTATTTGACAACAAAAGGCTCATAAACTATGCCTTTGACCTTTACTTGAATAAAAAGGATATCAATTCTACGGAAAGGATCTCCAGTGTGATTGAAATCATATCCAAGGCAAAGGATCCCACATCCTCATACCTCTGGGACCCTGCAGATAACCTCCTATCACACATAGTGGGCATCTCTAAAAAGACCTCTGGCATGGCTATGGACATAGAACCATACGATACCGGTTGTATGGACAAAGATTTGATCGATGAAGCTATCAAACTTATTGACAATATTCTTACACTATCCCAAAATGCTCACCTTCAGCCCAAGAAAAACACCAAGGTATTAGGACAGTTACAAAAGATAAAAAAAACTAATATCCTCAGGGATATACTCGACATAAAACTCGGCGAGGTGCCCTTCTTAAAATCAGATAATCAAGACTACAAAACCGCAGAGAATCAGTGGGTAGAGTTAAAACGAATACAATCCCTCATTGCCTTTTTTGACGCCCTAACATTTTTTAATCCCTATGTGGAGGTGCTCAGGGATTTTCAGACAATCATTGAGGGAGTAAAAAGGCAGGAAGGTCAGGTATTCATAGGCGATATCAACAGACTGATATCAAGATACCTAAGCGACAACGGTGCTTTCGATGTCTTCTTTAAGTTAGTGGATATCATCTATCACTTCATGATCGATGAGTTTCAAGACACCTCACCAATACAATGGGAAAACCTTAGGCCCCTGATCGAAAATGCCCTTGCCGCAAATGGCAGCCTTTTTATAGTGGGGGATACAAAACAATCCATCTACGGATTCAGGGATGCAGACTTCAGGATAATGAAGGAACTTGAAGAGAAAAATCCATTTCTTTCGGTAAACCATAAAGTGGAGACACTTAATGTCAACTACAGATCCGACGGCTATATCGTTAACTTTGTAAGGGGGGTATTTGAAAACCTACCTGATGACATGATTGAAAAGGCTAAACTCAGTGGACTCACAGAGGTAAAACAGGACGTCGTAAAGGACAGGATCGATAAGGGATACGTCCAGAACATCATAGTCAAAAACGAACAAGACGAGGTCAATGAGGCTCATAAGGTATTAGATATAATCAATGACTTGTATGATAGAGGGTATAACTACAGGGATATTGCAATACTCACCCAGAGAAACGAAAAGGTCGTAGAGGTATCCTCGTGGCTAAATGAACGTGAGATACCCTTTATATCCTTTAGTAGCCTTGACATCCGTAAGAGACCTATCATATGCGAGATAGTCTCACTCGTCAAGTTTCTTGACTCTCCTACTGACAACCTCTCTTTTGTGACATTCCTGTTAGGTGATGTATTTAACCGTGTCACAGGTATAACTAAACAAAACATAGAGTCCTTTGCCATGAAAAACCGGCAGGCTACTTACCTATACAAGAAGTTTCAAGAGGAGTATAATGAAATATGGGATAGGTATTTTTCAGGTCTCTTCAGTCGCATAGGCTATCTACCCATGTATGACCTTATGGTGGAGATATACATGAAGTTTAATCTCTTAGACCTATACACCAATGAAGAAGCTGCCCTTATTAAGTTTCTGGATGTCATAAGGGAATTAGAGGGTGATGGATATAACAGTGTAAGAGATCTACTTGATATCATGTCAAGAAGTGATGAGGACAACTCAAGGTGGGATATGCCAATACCTCAAGACTTAGATGCCATCAAGGTCATGACTATACACAAGTCAAAGGGTCTGGGGTTCAAGGCAGTGATAGCACTTCTGTATGAGCAGAGGTTCAGGGGATTTGATTATATCATCGGAAGGATAGGAGAGAGTGAATCCGTATCACTCTTAAGGATCACATCCAAACAAACTGTAAATGAGACAATAAAGAATATCTATGAAGAAAACAGGACCATAGAAGAGATAAACATACTAAATTCCCTGTATGTATGTCTCACAAGGGCACAACACGAACTCTATATAATACAGTGCGGAAAGGCAGGGAAAGATAACTACGGACTTCCCCTTAAGGTATTACCTTCTTGTGAGTTTTATTGTGGAGAAAAGATGTCCTTTACATCTGACAAGAGACGTAGTCAGTCAATATCTATAGACAAAAGGCAATACAAACTCAAGGATTATAACTATAGCATGGATAAAAAAGCACTCACAGGCCACGAAGAGAGACAAAGGGGAGAGTTTATACATAAGGTCTTATCATATATTACATTCATCTCAGAGGATATTGATGCAGATATAGATACTGCCATCGGTTATGCAGAAAAGGAAATCTCCTACACTTATGAAAGGGATAATATCAAGAAACTCACCAAAGAAGCCATCGAAGACCTTAAAGAACACCTACGGTATATTGAGGGAAGAGTGATATACAACGAGTATGAGGTTTGTGACAGAGAAGGTAATATAAAAAGGCTTGATAAAGTGATACTTGATGGAGATTTTCTGAATATAATTGAGTTCAAGACTGGTAACATCGATGACCATTACAAGGATCAGGTTCAGAGATACATGGCAATATTATCTGAAATATTTAAAGACAAGAAGATTACGGCGATTATTTATTACGTTGACCTAAAGAAAAGGTGTGAGTTTAGAGATGGGAAGCCTTAAGGTCATACCGCAAAATGAAGATATAATTAATACCATACTGGCAGAAATAGACATTAAAAATAAAACGACTGATTATGGCAATTATCTTGTGGTATTTCCAAACAGAAGACCAGCCCACTTTCTAAGAAAGAGGATATCTGAGGCTATAAAGACATCCTTTATACCACCCTTAATCTTATCAATAGATGACCTCATAGATCATATCTACCCGTTTAGATACAAGCATAGGTCCATTGATACAATAGATGCTATCAAGATACTCTTTGATATCCAAAAAGAAACTGCAAAGATTGGTAGAGAACATTTTTTGACCCTTGATCAGTTTTTACCAATAGGCATAAGACTTTTTAATGACCTTGAGGAACTTCATATTGAAAAGATAAACCCCCAAACCCTACAAATGAAATTAATAGATGACTTTAACAATAATGACATACAAAATACCCTTCAAAACAGATTACAGCCTATGAGTGTATTTTACTCTGAATTTCATAAAAGGCTTAATGACTTAGGTCTCTCTACCCGTTCATCCCGTTATGTGGCAGTTTCAGATGATTTAAACAAAGACTTCTTTAAGAGATTCAAAAGGGTATTTTTTGCTGGTTTTTATGCACTCACCAGGTCTGAGAGGGACCTATTCACGAAACTCGATAATCTCGAAAATGTGATGTTTATATACCAGTGTGGAGAGGGATTAGATACCCAACTCTCTAAACTTGGCAAAAATATCCAGACTGAAAAGACCACAACAGGGACAGGGATAT
>JBDNDH010000120.1:0-5112 GCA_046719235.1 Thermodesulfovibrionales bacterium | reverse complement strand
ATCTCAATATCCATGCCCTGAATATATATGGACTTACTGAGATTATAGGTCCTGGTGTTGCGCAAGAGTGTTTAGAAAAGACAGGACTACACATTGCGGAAGACCTCTTCTATCCGGAAATAATATCTCCAGAGACACTTGAGCCACTACCAGAAGGACAAAGTGGTGAGCTTGTATTGACTACCCTCACGAGAGAGGGCATGCCTATGATCCGTTTTAGGACTAAGGACATTACCTCGTTGACTCGTGGTGTCTGCAAATGTGGGAGAACCCTTGTAAAGATGTCAAGGATAACAGGCAGAAGTGACGACATGATAAAGATTAGGGGCGTTATAGTCTTTCCATCACAGATTGAGAGGGCTCTCCTTGAGGTTAAGGGGGTTGAACCGCACTATCAGATAATCATCACAAGGCCTCACCACCTTGATGAGATAGAGGTTCAGGTTGAGGTCTCACAGAAGATGTTTTCTGATGAGGTCAAGAAACTGGAAGAGATTCGTAAGAAGATT
Source organism: Thermodesulfovibrionales bacterium (assembly GCA_046719235.1). Classification (GTDB taxonomy): domain Bacteria; phylum Nitrospirota; class Thermodesulfovibrionia; order Thermodesulfovibrionales; family Dissulfurispiraceae; genus DUZI01. The sequence continues at coordinate 4,603 of JBDNDH010000120.1, read as the reverse complement.
GAGGATAAGGTTGAGTCTGCTATCGGTTTAAGGATAAAGGCAACCCTTGTAGAGCCAAAGAGCATTCCAAGGAGTGAGGGCAAGGCAAAGAGGGTTATTGATAATAGAAAACTCTAAAATATCGGGGGTTTATGACAATGAAGGTAAAACAGATTTCAATCTTTCTTGAAAATAAGAAGGGTCATCTCCTTGAGGTAGTTGAGACGCTTGCTAATGCCGGTGTTAATCTGAGGGCATTGTCTATTGCAGATACATCGGAGTTTGGTATTTTAAGGATAATTGTGCCTGATCCAGATTTAGCCAAAAAGGCACTCAAAAAGGGTGGATTTACATTCAACGAAAACGATGTTATTGCAGTAGGTGTATCTGACAAACCTGGCGGGCTTGCATCTGCTTTAAAGGTTTTATCCGAAAATGGTATCAATGTGGAATATCTGTATGCATTTGTGACAAAGTCAGAGGAGAGGGCTGTAGTGGTATTTAAGACGGAGGACTTAGATAAATCTATAAAGGTGCTTAAGAAGGCAGACATATCAATACTGCAACCAAAGGAGGTATATAGTTTATAGGCACTTGATGCCTATCTGTATAGGCATATACTGTTTATAAATAAAATGTGGGTAACGGGAATGCCCTTAAAAGGGTGTTTCGTATCCCTTTTTATACACCCTCTTGCCAAGCGCAGAGGGTATTTTTATTAAGCAAGAAGCGGATTGGGTTATCTGGAGGTAGATTATAGATGCTTATTATCGGTGAGAGATTGAGTATTATAGCCAAGAGGGTGAGGGAGGCTATGCTCAAGAGGGATAAGTTGCCCATACAGGAGATAGCGAGGATGCAGTGGCAGGAAGGGGCTCTAATGATAGATGCCAATATAGGACCTGCTGAGGATAACGGTGAAGACCTAATGCAATGGATGGTCACTACAATACAGGAGGCGGTCCCATTGCCTGTCTGTCTTGATACGACAAACTCCAATGCCATTGAGGCTGGATTAAGGGTGCATAACAATGATTTTGGAAGACCTATTATAAATTCTACATCAAACGATCCTGATAGATTTCCTATGCTTGAACTGGCTGTAAGATACAATGCGCAGATTATAGGTCTGACTGTAGGTAAGGGGGGTATCCCAGCAGATGCAGAAGAGAGGGCAATAATAGCATCTGAGATTATGGCAAGGGCAATGGAGTATGGTCTGCCACTTGATGACCTATATCTTGACCCACTTGTTCTTCAGATATCCACCTCACAAGACCATGCTATGAAGGTTATTGATACAATAAGATTATTTCAAGAGATGAATGACCCACCAATGAAGACGGTTGTTGGCTTGAGCAATATCTCTAATGGCTGTCCTAAGGGTATTAGACCGATTATTAATCAATGCTATTTTATTATGCTTATGAATGCAGGGTTGACAGCGGCGATAGCAAATCCTAATGAAACGACGGAGGCGATATCTAAGAAATGGATTTTTGATGATATTATAAATGGTAAACTAATAGAGGACAGAGAGCTCATGAAACGGATTTCTAAGACGATTGATGTAATAATGGGTAAGACCCTTTACGCCCATTCGTATCTTGAGATGTAACTGTCTATTTTTTATTGAAACTTATTGATCCTGCCACATCAGGCACAAAAGGAGGTAACGAGATGGGTCTTTCAATCCATTTAGAGACATACACAGGCAAGGTAAACGAGGTGACCTTTGGCGTAGAAAAACCCTTAAAGATAGGTGGTGAAAACACCTTGCCTTTCCATAGTTTTGAAGGCACTTTGCCAAATAGACCAGTGATTGCCTATGAGATACAGGATGTCCCCCCTGATGACTGGCACGAGACACTACTGTCTGCATATGGAGATGTGACAAACGACCCTGTTAGATGGGCTAAATACTGTGAAGATACGCTTATGGCAGATGCTATAGCCCTCAGACTTATTGGCACTCATCCTGATGGCCAAGACAGGACACCTGAACAAGCTGCAGAGACTGTAAGGGATGTGCTCTCAGCCATCAAGGTTCCATTGATAATCCTTGGCTCAAACAGCATAGAGAAGGACCCACAGGTTTTGGTATCTGCATCAAATGCGGCAAAGGGTAAAAATTGTATAATCGGCAAGGCGCAAGAGACAAACTACAAGACTATTGTAGCGGCTGCCCTTGCTAACGATCACAAACTGATTGCCATGTCCGAACTTGATATAAATCTCTCTAAGCAGTTAAACATTCTTATTACACAGATGGGATTTGACAAAGAGAGGATAATAATAGACCCAATGTGCTCTGCATTAGGCTATGGTATAGAGTACAGTTACTCTGTTATGGAGAGGATACGGCTATCTGCACTGGCACAAAATGATATCGTTATGCAACAGCCTATGATAGGAGATGTTGGCATGTATGTCTGGAAGGTAAAGGAGGCATTGGCCAGTGAGTCAGATTTGCCTAATTGGGGCGACCAAAAGGCAAGGGGTATCCTGTGGGAATGTGTTACAGCATTAGCCCTTATGTTGGCAGGTGCCGAACTGCTCATAATGCGACACCCAGATGCAGTGAGGTCTCTCAGAGAGTTTATCCAAGAGTTGATGTAAAGGGGGATATGATGGCTATGACAGGAATAGAGATATTTAAGCTTTTACCAAAGACCAACTGCAAAAAGTGTGGACAACCTACCTGCCTTGCCTTTGCCATGAAATTGGCACAGAGACAGGTATCTATAGATGCCTGCCCTGATGTCTCTGATGAATCAAGACAGAGACTCACTGATGCGTCAGCCCCACCAATCAGGTTGGTGACCATTGGTATAGGGGAAAATGCCATCAAGATAGGAGAAGAAACGGTTTTATTTAGACATGAGAAGAAGTTTTTTCACCCATGTGCACTATCGGTTGAGATAAAAGACATCATAACAGATAATGAGATATTAGGTATTGTTAAAGACATATTGGATTCGGGAATCGAAAGGGTTGGTCAGAGATTGAGGATAGATGCTATTTTTATTGACAACACCTCAAATGATCCAGATAGATTTCTCAAAGTGGTAGGTATGGTGTATGCTAATGCCTCTCATCTACCTTTGATTTTATCAACTAAAAACCCAGATACAGCAGCAAAGGCTCTTGAGTTGACAAAGGGCTTAAATCCTCTTTTATACGGCATAACAGTTGATAACATTGATCCCATGTGTGAGGTTGCAAAAAGGTATAAGGTACCAGTAGGTTTAACCACCGATGGGATTGAGATGATGGCTGAGCTGACTCAAAAGGTGAAGGCGCGTGGCATCTCTGATATGGTGATAGATACTCAACCAAAGACAGCAAGGGAGATACTTGAACACAATACATTGATAAGAAGGTCTGCCATAAAGAAAGGGGTAAAGTCGCTTGGATACCCAATCATTACCTTTGCAAAGAGGGCTGATGATACTGTTGAGACATTAGTTGCCTCATTGGGTATCTTGAAGTATTCATCAGTGTTGGTGCTTAGCACTGTTAAAAAACATAAAAACCTTGCACTATTCACACTAAGACAAAACATATACACAGACCCACAGGTGCCCATGCAGGTTGAGCAGAAGATATACAAAATAGGTGAACCAACACCCACATCCCCACTAATAGTTACTACAAACTTTTCGTTAACATACTTTATTGTCTCTGGAGAGATTGAAAATAGTAAGGTGCCAGCGAGACTTGCCATAATGGACTGTGAGGGGTTATCTGTGCTTACTGCATGGGCTGCAGGCAAATTTACGGCATCAAGGATAGCCAATTTTATCAAGGAAAGTGGTGTTGAAAAAGAGTTAACAAGGAAGGAACTTATCATCCCAGGCTATGTTGCTATCTTGAGTGGTGCCATAGAAGAGAAGCTCCCTGACTGGAAGGTTACCGTTGGACCGAGGGAAGCAAATGCGCTACCATCCTTTCTGAAGGCATGGAATCAGTGATAATAATTTAAAGATACAAGATTAAAGGAGGTATAGATGTCTAAACTCATTGCTACCTCTGCAATAAGGGGTGCGAGAGACATTGTCAGGGTTGCGGAAGAACTGCTTGATAAGGCAATTGCAGAGAAGGGCAAAGATCTGGAATTTGAGTTTCCAGATACAGCCTTTTATCTTCCAATGATATATGCATTGACTGGCTTTGCGGTCAAAAATCTATCAGACATGAAGGTAGCCTTAGGATTTGCAAAGGAGATGCTTCATGACGATCCTGATGACAATCTCTGGTTGCCCTATCTTGGAGAGGCTTTAGATTCAGGAATGGCTACACTTTTTGCAGAAGAGATAATACTCGCTATAAGATACATTTACGGTGAAGAGCCTTATTATGACCAACAAACAGGTTTCACCTACAACGGGTTTATCACAGATACCATACAGAGAAACCTCGGTGTTCAGTTAGTAGATGGGACAATGCCTGGTTTTGCTGCAATAATTGGGGCGGCACCATCTGAGGACATTGCCGTGAATATAGTGAGAGAGTTACAAGAAAAGAACATCCTTATCTTTCTCTCAGGGCAGTCAAGCGATGACCCAGCATATAAAACGGCGACGCCAGAATAGCGAACTGCGAACGTGGCTGATGACTCCTT
>JBDNDH010000012.1:0-12239 GCA_046719235.1 Thermodesulfovibrionales bacterium | reverse complement strand
AGGCGTTCAGAAGGCTATGCGACCATACACAGTGGAAACAGATGGAAGAAGCCCCATCAAAAATCTCAAAAACAAATAAAGATGAGGTGAAAAAGATTATAGACAGCCTCATCGAAGCCAATAGGTATGAAGTAGGTGAAGACCCTGCGATGAAGATACTATCCCATTATGGATTTACCTTCCCTGAAAGGGCGTTAGCAACAAGTGCCGTTGAGGCTGGTATAATTGCTGAAAGGATAGGGTTCCCTGTCGTGATGAAGGTATCATCCCCAGATATACTCCACAAGACCGATGTAGGGGGTGTAAAACTCAACATCAATTCAACGATTGCCGCCGAGGATGCGTTTGATGAGATAACAACCAATGCCCAAAGATTCATGCCTGATGCCTATATAGAAGGTGTAATGGTATACGAGATGATCAAGGGTGGCAAAGAAGTTATCATTGGTGTAACATATGATAGGACATTTGGACACATGATAATGTTTGGTCTCGGTGGGATATATGTAGAGGTATTAAAAGATGTATCTTTTAGGATTGCACCTCTAAACTATCAGGAGGCTGAAGAGATGATACATGATATTCGCTCAATCGCCCTTCTTAAAGGTGCAAGGGGAGAGAAACCAGTAGATATTGATGCTATAATCAAAGGCATAATAAATGTTTCCAATTTAGTAACCGACTTTCCTATAATTAGAGAACTGGATATAAATCCTATGCTCGTCATGAATAGGGGTGCTTTTGCCCTTGATGCAAGGATAATCTTTGAGTCATAGCATAATTCTTAAAATAATTATATAAGGAGGAATTGATGATAACAGTTTATATCGGCTCAAAAAACAGCCATACAGGAAAGACATTTTTTGCCTTAGGACTTGGTTCAGCCCTTGTTCAAAAGGGAATAGATATTGGATATATAAAACCATTCGGTAAGACACCCATAAAAAAAGGCAAGGATATAGTCGATGAAGATGCACTATTTATAAAAGAGGCTCTCAATCTCAAGGACCCCATCTCAAATATGTCCCCCTTTGTCTATACATTTGAACATCACAATGCAATATATGAAGGTATTGGTCTGAATGCAAGACAAAAGGTTATAGATGCCTTAAACAGTATGAAATCAAAACAACTTGTACTAATTGGTGGTGGGGCTGACCTTTTTGAAGGTACCGTCTTAGATGTTGATGGCTTATCCATTATAAAAGAGATAGGTGCAAAAACTATCATCGTTGACTCATGGACAGGTGAACTGACCCTTGATACATTCATTAGTCATAAACAACTCCTCGGTGAACATTTTTTTGGTGCTATAATAAACAAAGTTTCCGCAAATCTCTTTAACCATGTAAAACAAAAGGCAGTACCGTTCTTAAACAGTAAAGGCATTCAAGTTTTTGGTGTCTTCAAAAAAGACAAGGTCCTTGAGGCAATTACTGTAAGACAACTCATTGAAGTATTAAATGGTGGGGTGCTGTGCTGTGAAGATAAATTAGATGAGTTTGTAGAAAACTTCTCTGTAGGGGCAATGGATGTAGATACAGCACTAAGCTATTTCAGAAAGATAAGCAATAAGGCTGTTATAACTGGGGCACATAGGACTGATATTCAATTAGTGGCGATGGAGACATCTACCAAGTGCATAATTCTTACAGGTGGTCTTTTTACTAACGATGTAGTCGTAGGAAGGGCTAAGCAAAAGGGGATACCTATAATATCAGTATCTACTGATACCTTTACAACGGTTGAAAAGATAGAAAAGATCATGGGGAAGACAATGATCAGGGAAAAAAGCAAGGTAATTCGTTCAAAAGAGATGATAGATAGCGATTTTGAGATGGAGACATTCTTAAAATCAGTAGGGTTATAGATCATCACTGAAAATTCTTAGATATAACTAACTCGTTGATATAACTAAATAATACTTAGACGATAGATATCAAGACTTTTTAAAGATTTTTACACCACAAGTTATGATAGGATTGTAGGTGTTTGATTTAAGGCAGTGACATTATCAATATCAAATTCGTAGATTGTAAAAATCCTTAAACAACCTTATTCTAAGACTATCCTAACGGACTGCGTCCGTGATGTTGCAAGACTTGGTTACATATGATAGAATAACGGACTATGATAAACAAGACAGAAAAGATATGGATGGATGGAAGGTTTGTAGATTGGGATAAGGCTAATGTCCATGTGCTGAGTCATTCCCTTCACTATGGGCTTGGGGTTTTTGAAGGCATTAGGTGCTACGAAACAAAGGATGGTCCTGCTATATTTAGACTTGATGAACATGTTACACGGTTGTTTCAATCAGCAAAGATATTTATGTTGGAAATACCTTTTAGCCAACAGGATATCAAACAGGCAATAATTGACACCATAAAGGTAAATTCAATCAGGGAGTGTTACATAAGGCCCCTCGCTTTTATAGGTTATGGGGCGATGGGACTTTATCCAAAGGGCAATCCTATCAATGTGGTAATTGCCGTTTGGCCCTGGGGTGCATACCTTGGTGAAGAAGGCTTAAACAATGGAATAAGGGTAAAGATATCATCCTTTATACGAAATCATGTCAACTCAAACATGTCTCGTGGCAAGATCTCGGGTTATTATGTTAACTCTCAGCTTGCGAAAAAAGAGGCAATCACTAATGGTTACGATGAGGCTCTGTTACTTGATACATCAGGGTTTGTATCGGAAGGTAGTGGGGAAAACATATTTATTGTTAGGAAAGGGGTCCTTAAGACCACTCCTTTGACATCAATCCTTGAAGGAATAACCCGTGATAGCGTAATCGAGATTGCAAGAGATATGGGCATTTTGACCTTAGAAGAGAGATTCACAAGAGATGAGGTCTATATATCAGACGAGGCATTTTTTACTGGCACTGCAGCTGAGATTACACCGATAAGAGAAGTTGACAATAGGATTATTGGTGACGGTAAGGCAGGGGCTATTACTAAAAAATTGCAAACTACCTTTTTCAGCATCGTAAAAGGCGAGAATCCTAAATACAAACACTGGCTAACCTATATAGATTAAAAGGCAGATAGATACTTTCTATCTGCCTCTAAACATTTCCTTACTTTTTATGACATCTTCCACAGTTATTGTCTGAGGTAAATGCCTTTGAGCCATTATGGCACTTGAAACAATACTTATCACTCTTGTGATCTGCCATGGTGATCTTTGCCTCTGTTTTGAACGAAAATAATGAGGTATGACAATCGTTGCATTTGAGATCTTTATCAGCATGTATCTTGCCATCAAAGATGACCTTACCAAAGCCACCACCTGAGTATTCAACAGTCTTACCTGTTGGCACAGCCATAACAGACAACACACCACAGATGCTCAATACAATCAAACACAACAAAACGGTTAAAGTCTTAGACATTCATTACCTCCCTTTATTACTTTTGTGTGGCATTAATTATCAGAAAATTTCATGAAAAAGTCAATCAAGTCTATATCTCAAATAAATAGCAAGATAAACATAAAGTCTATTAATAACGGTCTACCGGAATGGGTTTGAAAGATTTGAATTAGAGAAATCAAAAATTATATAATCTATCAAAAATTTGGAGGTAAATTATGTGGCAATGTCAAGGCAACAACTGTGGTTACATCTATAATCCTGAAAAGGGAGATAAAAAGGGGAAGATACCACCTGGCACCCCCTTTGAAGAACTGCCAGAAGACTGGAAATGTCCGGTATGCGGATTTAGTAAGCAGTTCTTCAAAAAGATTGAGGACTAATGCCAACTGATGAATAAGATACTGATTGTAGATGATGACAAGACGATCTGCCGTATAATTCTAAAGATCCTCAACAAGAAATTAGGGGTAGATGCAGACCTATCCCATTCCTTCGCAGATACTCAAAAACTAATACAAAATAATAACTCACAATACTGCTTAGCTATCTCTGACTACAACCTGCCAGACGCACCAGAAGGTGAGGTAGTTGACCTGATTATTAGCAAAAAGATACCTGTTATAGTTCTTACTGCATCCTTTGATTCGGATATCCGTGACAAGATGTTGACTAAAGAAATAGTTGATTACGTTATCAAAAAAAGCACAAAAGACCTCGAATACCTGTCAGCAACCGTCAAAAGGGTTCTAAAAAATAGAGAGATCAAGGTGTTAGTAGTTGATGATTCTTCTGTTCAACGTGAAACCATTGCAAAGATGTTACATCAACAGTTATATAATGTCTTGACTGCCAAAAGTGGAAGAGAGGCAATAAGTATCATAGAAAAAAATCAAGATGTCAAAATCATGATCACGGATTATCATATGCCAGACATAGATGGCTATGAGTTGGTAACAACCATAAGAAATACATATAAGAAGGATGACATGGCTATAATTGTAGCCTCTGGGTATGCTGGCAGCGAATCAATCCCAAAATTTTTAAAGGCTGGTGCAAATGATTACATCCAAAAACCTTTTAGTATAGAAGAATTTATCTGTAGGGTAAACATGAATATAGAAACCTTAGAGATGATACAGACACTAAAAGACTTTGCAAATAAAGACCCCCTCACAGGTGTTTATAATAGGAGATATCTCTTTGAGACAGGCAAGGTGCTTCATGCAACTACAAGGAGAAATAAGGGGAAGACTGTGATCTTTATGTTTGATATAGATAAGTTTAAGTCAATTAATGATACATATGGTCATGATGGTGGAGACAAGGTGCTTCAAAACTTCAGTGTCTTGCTGAAATCGCTTTTTAAGAGACAAACAGACATCATTTCGCGCATCGGTGGTGAGGAGTTTTGTGTACTGACATCATCAGATAATGCTGAAAACCTCTCAAAGTTTGCAGAGAATGTAAGACACATAGTGGAGAATAGCCCTGTAACCTATGGAAATGTAAGTATTAGATATACAACATCCATTGGCATCGTATATGGTCAGGCAGAAAGACTTGAAGACCTGATAAAGTTTGCAGACGAGATGCTATATGAGGCAAAAAATACAGGTAGAAATAAGGTCTGCATGAAGGTAATTGACAATTAGGGGTTCAGTCACAAATCTCGCCTGAACATCTTATTGCATTAAAGGCATGGAGTATCCTTCTTTCCTTTTCAATCTTATCCTTGTGATAAGGGGCAGGTATTCCTTCCTTCATGACGGTCTCCATTAGATAAGAATAGGTTGGTATATCGTCCTTATCCCTGCTTATAACCTCACCCTTTAATGTATCAATCAGTATATATGTTTCGCTATCTGTTACAACTGCAAAAGGTATCTGATAGTCGTCAAAGACCGTCCTTGCAAAGGCTAGGCTGTATCTTTCCCATGACTCAACAGAATTAATTGCACACTTAATAGCCATAACAAAGGTACCATTAATACTAACCATAAGGTCTCCCTTTACAACAAACTCCACATCTGGTAATTTGACCTTAATATCCTTGTTTGCTGATATACAACTATTTGGATAACCTTTTTGTGATGTCAAAAGATCAAAAACATTTTTTTGAATGATGTTGAGCCCTTCAATCTCATTTATCTCATCAGATTTGATAATCTCCCTTATGAGCCCCTGTCTGTCCTCTAAACTTTCAGGCGATCTGCCCAACTCAATATGATTTGACATGTTTCCTCCGTTACATAACCTTTATAAGTTTTATAGAATATCTATCATGTTCAAAGGGATGGATATCTGGAAATTTCAGATATAGCCACCCTTTGAAGATACTTTTGTCTCCCTCAAAGACCTCCACCCTCAATGCTGGATTATTGAGTTCATTACTTGCGGTAGTGATGACGGTATCGGTCATCTTGAAATCAGGGATAAACTCCTTTGTCTTTACTACTATATTTGACCCCTTAAGACTAAACTCAGAGCCGATTGTAACAGTCTGTTCATATCTTGTCTTTTTTTGTAAATCTTCCACAGCAATTACAGCCTTTGTCCATCTCTTCTTTACATTCTCCGGCACCTCTATGGTTTTTTCAGTCTTTTTTGTTGTGCCATGAGGATTCATCATCTGAACATCTGATGTTGCCTGTTTTTCTCCAGACTGTTGTAAAGGCACCTGAGGGATGGGTTGTGTGTCCTTACAACCAGATGTTAGTAATAAAACGGCAACCCAAAGTAGAATCAGAGATATTTTCACCAATGCACCCTCCAATTTATGATATCTAAAACTTAAGGTTATTATAACAAATTTAATGGTTATGAGTTCTAATACATTGTGCTCAATTTGTATGTTTGTTAGGTTTTACATTATTATATCTATTCACGATCTTTAAACTTTTTACTTATAAGGAGATGCCCTATAGATGCCATATATAGTTGGGATTAGGTTTAAAAATGCTGGAAAGATATACTCATTTGACCCAGATGGTCTTGAACTAAAGATAGGCGACTCCGTCGTGGTGGAGTCAGACTTTGGATTGTCCATTGGGAAAGTAGTCAAAAATACTTATTATATCGAACAAGAAGAAAGGCCTTTAAAGAAAGTCTTAAGACTTGCCACAGAAGAGGATTACAATACTATTGAGCAAAACAAAGAACTTGAGAGAGATGCTTATGAATTCTGCCTTGAGAGGATCAAGGCAAGAGGTATGGTAATGAAGCTCGTCTGCACAGAAGCAACACTTGATAGGAAAAGGATAATTTTCTTTTTTACAGCCGACGGCAGGGTTGACTTTAGGGAGTTGGTCAAGGACCTTGCCGCAAGGTTTAAGACAAGGATTGAAATGAGGCAGATTGGCGTCAGAGATGAATCAAAGATGATAGGCGGGATAGGGATATGCGGTAGGGAATTTTGTTGTAGCACATTTTTATCAAACTTTGACCCAGTTGCAATCAAGATGGCAAAGGATCAGTCTCTGGTCTTAAATGTGGCTAAACTATCAGGCGTGTGCGGAAGGCTTATGTGTTGTCTAAGATACGAATTTGAAGGTGATTTAAAAGAGATAGTGGTTGAGGACGAGATACCTACCATTGAGGAAGATACATTAGCAGACGAAGAGGATACAACGATGGCAGATATACTATCCAAGATAGATGAGGATGATATTGATCATCCATCAGAAGAACAAACAACGACTGCCCTAATGGTCCCAACGGATATTTCATCACCCCCTGCCAATACCAAAAATACTAACGACCATTCCTCTGATACCGAAGGAGGTAAAAACGAACACCACAAGAGGGATAGGTCCGATAGGAAATATTTTAGAAAAAGGAGACACTTTAAGAGATGAAAGAGAGATTCTATGTTACTACCCCAATTTACTATGTAAATGATGCCCCTCACATAGGTCATGCATATACCACAATCGCGGCGGACATCTTGGCAAGGTACAACAGACTAAAAGGCAGGAGTGTATTCTTTTTGACTGGCACCGACGAGCATGGTCAAAAGGTTGAAAAGGCAGCCCAACAAAAAGGCCATACACCCAAACAACATGCAGATATATATGTGGAAAATTTCAAAAGTCTATGGAAGACACTCAACATATCCTATGATGCCTTTATAAGAACTACCGATGAAGGACACAAACAAACCGTAAAAGAAATACTACAGAGACTCAAAGACAAAGGCGAGATTGAAAAAAGGACTTATAAGGGGATGTATTGCACACCCTGTGAGAGATTTTGGACACCAAAAGACCTTGTTGATGGTAAATGCCCTGATTGCGGGAGACAGGTTGAGGAGATACAGGAAGACAATTATTTCTTCCTGATGTCAAAGTATCAAGAACGACTGATCTCACATATAGAAAATAACGAGGGGTTCATCCTCCCAGAAACAAGACGGAATGAGGTTTTGGGCTTTTTAAAGTCCAATGATCTTGGTGATTTGTGTATATCAAGGCCCAAAAACAGGCTGTCCTGGGGCATCCCCCTACCCTTTGATGAGGAATATGTAACATATGTATGGTTTGATGCACTTCTAAACTACTTTTCTGCTACGCTCTATCTATGTCCTCCATGGGCAAAGATTGATAACAAAGATATAGATGACCCACTACTTGCTTCCTGTTGGTGGCCCGCAAACCACCACCTTATAGGCAAAGATATTCTTACCACTCATGCAGTCTATTGGTCAACCATGCTAATGGCGTTGGGACTTCCCATGCCACAAAATATCTTTGCACATGGATGGTGGACAATTGAGGGGAAGAAGATGTCAAAATCATTTGGCAATGTCGTAAACCCTGAGGATATTGCAAGACGTTTCGGTGTTGATGCCTTTAGGTTCTTTCTTTTCAGAGAAGTCCCTTTTGGTCTGGATGGAGACTTCTCAGAATCTGCAATTATTAAACGGATTAATGTTGACCTTGCCAATGACCTGGGCAACCTCACAAGTAGAGTTCTCATGATGATAAGCAAATACACAGACGGTAAAATACCTGATTCAGCAACCACTGACAATGAGATCAAAAACATCGCAAACCAACTTGATGATGCCATTGAGAAACACCTCAAGGTCTTGGCATTTCATAAGTCACTTGAGGAGATATGGGGATTGATATCATCACTCAACAAATACATCGATACAAACCAACCATGGTCACTTGCAAAAAACAAGGATAAGGCAGACAAACTCAAGGAGGTTCTATACACATCTGCAGAGGGATTAAGAATTGTAGCCTTATATCTGATACCATTTATGCCAGATAGTGCTCAAAAGATTCTTCTACAACTCGGCTTAGATATCGATCCAAAGGAGATAGTCTTAGACGAAGAGTCAAGATGGGGATTATTAAAACCTCATACACCCATTAGAAAGTCAGAGGCAATATTTCCCCGTATAGAGCATAAACAAAAACAATCACAAGATGACAAAACAGGCGAAAATCTTATACGGATTGAAGACTTTGCAAGGATTGAGTTAAAGACAGGCCGGGTCATCTCTGCAGAAAGGGTTGCAAAATCGGATAAGTTAATAAGGCTTGATGTTGATACTGGGGAAAAGAGGCAAATAGTAGCAGGCATAGGAAAATCTTACTCCCCAGAGGAACTGATTGGAAAAACCATTATTGTAGTTACAAACCTACAACCTGCTAAGTTAATGGGCTTAGAATCAAAAGGCATGCTCCTTGCCGCTACTGATAAAGATGGCAATTTATCAGTCTTGACAGTTGACAGGGATATCTCTCAGGGCGCAAGGGTAAAGTAGTCTCTCCACTCCTACTATATCGTTACTGGCAGGTGGTGGTTAAATTCCCTTTTACCTGTTAGGCATTCGATGGCAGACTTTTGAGCCTCAACTGACTGCTCATACCCTGCAATCAATATGTCTGCGTCATCGTAAAAGTGTCTTAAGACATAAGGATTACCAAAAGATATCACCACACTTACGCTCGGGTTAGCCAAAAGTGTCCTGATAGTATCAATATCTTCTTGACTTATCCCGGAATTGCCATGCCATGCAGAGATTGTAGTGAATATTGCTATGATGAGCGTCTTAATGTCCTTCAGGATTGAATCATCTATCTCATTAAAAACATTCCTTAAGGGTTTTGTGTCATATCGCCTATAATCACCAAAGAACCTGATACCGACACTGGAGATATCCCTTAAAGGCATTTTATCTTTTTTATCCACCACAAGTGTTATGGCCTTTGAATACAATATCTTGGATACCTCCATGTGTCTATCCCAGTCTATCTTATTGATACTATTTCCAATTAGTTTTGATTTGAAATCCCTGACCTTGTAAAAGGCTTTTTCAACGGTCTCCAACGGAAGTCTCTTTTCATGTAATGCTGTCTTTAGGGCATTAAGGCATTCATCAAAACTGTTTGGATGAAGTATGATATGATTTCCTGCAAGAAGGCACTGGGTATATATATCTCCAAAGTTTTTCAGTGCAGACATGTTCATGGCATCAGTCATGACCAACCCGTTAAACCCGAGCGAGCCTTTAAGCAGATTCGTTATTGTTAAATAAGACAGACTTGATGGATAAACATTATCGATGCTCGGCATGTAGAGATGCCCAACCATTATGCAGGGTATATTTGAGTTGATGGCCGTTATAAAAGGTTTCAGGTCCATTTCTGACAACTCCTGAGGAGACTTCTTTATAATCGGCAACTCAATATGCGAGTCTCTGTCTGTATCACCATGGCCTGGGAAGTGTTTACCAGTGAGTAAAAGCCCGAATTTAGAAAATGCCTTGATGTATCTAACTACAAACCAAGATACGACATCAGGTTTATCTGAAAACGCCCTCGTAGAAATTATGGGATTTTGCGGATTTTGATTTACATCAAGGACAGGGATAAGCGGCATGTTTATCCCCACATATACACACTCCCTAATAACTACATCTAACGTTTCGAATAAAAGATCCTCTTCATCTGGATACAAAACAGAAGCAAGTGCCATCTGACATGGCAACCTCGTCGTGTCTGCTATCTGTCTTGCCACGCCAGCCTCAATATCAGATGCAATAAAAAGCACGTCACCTGATGCCAGATGGAGACGGGCAATGAGGTCTTTTATCATCTCACGTTTACCTCCAAAGATGATAAAGCCCCCACACCCTTTTTTTGCGATTTCTATTAATGATTTATGATAATCTGGGTCTGTGATCCTGTCACCGTCTATCCGATGGATAATGAGTTGAGCGATCTTAAAGTCTAAATCTTTCATTGCCTTCTGATAATCATAACCCAATTTGTTATAATATTTTGCCTTATATATCTCTCTTGTCAGAAGGGTATTAAAGAAAAATGGAAATCTTGATCATCATAATCCTCGCAATATCACTTTTGTTTGCACTATTTTATATTAAAGACACCTCAAATTACATCAGAGATATAATCAGATTACTCAAGGAATACAGAACAGGCAATCTAAGTGCGATGATGTTTCTAAGGGGTAAAGGTATCGTTGGTGAGCTGGCACTACTGATTAATAATGTCTTGGAGTCTAATCAAAAACAGATTGAGCAGGCAGAGGAAAAGACACAGATGCTTGAGGCAACCCTACGAGGAATGTCAGATGGAGTCTTGATGACTGATAAAAATGGCAATGTTATCTTGGCAAACCAAACCCTGAAAAAACTATTCGGGATCAAGACAAGTCCAGAGGGCAAAAAGATACCCGAGGTCATCAGGAACAATAAGTTGCTTGACTTATACAGAGATGCCATGGATACATGGGAGATAGTCTCAGAAGAGATAGAGATATCTATCAATCAGAAGGATATGTTTATAATGGCCACTGCTGTTCCAATGTATTCTGCCACCAGCGTTACAGGTGTGGTCTTTACACTACAGGACATTACAAGACTAAAGCGGCTTGAAGAGATGAGAAAAGACTTTGTTGCCAATGTATCCCACGAGATAAAGACCCCACTTACAGCCATCAGGGCAAGCGCAGAAACCCTTATAGACACATCCTTAGAGGATAAAGAATACGCCATGAGATTTCTAAATATGATAAAAACGCATAGCGAAAGGCTAAATACCCTCGTAGAAGATCTCCTTACACTCTCAAGGATAGAACTCGGTGACATGCCTATTGATAAGATTGTATTCAATATAGAAGATGCCATAGACACCGTAATCCTCACTTTCAAAGAAAGGGCTCAATCTAAGGGGCTTCAAATCCAAAAATCTATCCCACATGGTATCAACACCATCATTGGTGACAAGAATAAGGTCATACAGATACTCTTAAATCTTGTTGACAACAGCATAAAATTTACAGAAAAAGGCAGCATTACAATTGGTATAATGAAGGACGACAAAAAGTTGATACTATATGTTGAAGACACCGGTATAGGGATACCAAAAGACCATCTCGATAGGCTTGGTGAGAGGTTTTATAGGGTAGATAGGGCAAGGTCAAGGGAATTAGGAGGCACAGGGCTTGGGCTTGCAATCGTCAAACACCTCGTACAGCTACACTCTTGGCAGATGAAGATTGAAAGTAACGTTGGCAAAGGTACAAGGGTAAACATCATTATATCTTAGAAAGGATTATCTATAATGAGATTTTTTGTCAAAAAAAGCAGTTTCTTTGTAGTCTTCGAAAAGGTCTCAGGAAACGTTGAAAAAGGTGCGGCTCTTTTGGTTCAACTCATGCAAGACCTTGAGCACATGGACATAATCACTAAGGAGATTCAGGATGTTGAGAAGGACGGTGATCTCATGACACATGATATCATCAAGAGGCTAAATCAATCTTCCTTTTCATTCATTGATAAAAAAGACCTTTATGACCTTGCATCAAGGCTTGATGA